>NZ_LMYH01000017.1:0-159859 GCF_002917995.1 Parasaccharibacter apium | reverse complement strand
CCAGCGCCCCGGCAATCTGGTTCCCGTCAAGGGTCAGGTCACCCTTGCTGTTGGTGACATCACCCGTGACATGGTTGCCTGCACCCAGCGTCATGCTGCCGCTGTTGTCCGCAGAGGCCAGAGTGCCACCCGTCGCCTTGAAGGTCGCCCCGTCAGCGTTGGTCACGTGACCAGCCGTGCTGTCCGCCAGAGAGGCCGTACCAGCCTGGTTGGCAACATCGGCCAGCGTGGCGTTCTGTGCCGTCAGCTGACCATGGTTGGCCGTCGTCCCGGCAATCTGGTTCCCGTCAAGGGTCAGGTCACCCCTGCTGTTGGTGACATCACCCGTGACATGGTTGCCTGCACCCAGCGTCATGCTGCCGCTGTTGTCCGCAGAAGCCAGAGTGCCACCCGTCGCCTTGAAGGTCGCCCCGTCAGCATTGGTCACGTGACCAGCCGTGCTGTCCGCCAGAGAGGCCGTACCAGCCTGGTTGGCAACATCAGCCAGCGTGGCGTTCTGTGCCGCCAACTGACCATGGTTGGCCGTCGTCCCGGCAATCTGGTTCCCGTCAAGGGTCAGGTCACCCTTGCTGTTGGTGACATCACCCGTGACATGGTTGCCTGCACCCAGCGTCATGCTGCCGCTGTTGTCGGCAGAGGCCAGAGTGCCACCCGTCGCCTTGAAGGTCGCCCCGTCAGCATTGGTCACATGACCAGCCGTGCTGTCCGCCAGAGAGGCCGTACCAGCCTGGTTGGCGACATCAGCCAGCGTGGCGTTCTGTGCCGTCAGCTGACCATGGTTGGCCGTCGTCCCGGCAATCTGGTTCCCGTCAAGGGTCAGGTCACCCTTGCTGTTGGTGACATCACCCGTGACATGGTTGCCTGCACCCAGCGTCATGTTGCCGCTGTTGTCCGCAGAGGCCAGAGTACCACCCGTCGCCTTGAAGGTCGCCCCGTCAGCGTTGGTCACGTGACCAGCCGTGCTGTCCGCCAGAGAGGCCGTACCAGCCTGGTTGGCGACATCAGCCAGCGTGGCGTTCTGTGCCGTCAAGGTACCAGTGTTGGTCGTGGTCCCTGCAACCTTGCCACCATTGACGTCAGTCGCAGCAGCGTTGTTCAGATTGCCAGCAAGGGACCCTGTCAGGTTCAGACGGCCGTTCTGGACATCCGTATCCCCCGTGTAGCTGTTCGCCCCGCTGAGCGTTGTCGTGCCCTGCCCTTTCTGGACGAAGGAGCCGGTACCGGAGATCGTCTGACCCAACGTGACATCATTGCTGTGATCCACAGCCAGAGTCCCGTCATTGACAATGTCCTGCTGGCCGACAGACCCTGTCGTCCCACCATTGCCGAGCTGGAGCGTGCCAGCCTCAACATGGGTCGGCTTTGCAAAGTCATTGTCGGAGCTGAGGATGAGCGTACCAAGGTCCGTCTTTTCCAGCCCTGTGCCGCCATCAACCTTGCTGCCATCAATGACAGAAGCGATCTCTGCCGTGATGTCCTTGCCAGAAGACGTCCCGTCACCCACACGGATGACCGTCTTGCCGGTGGAGGCATACAGGTTGTCGCCTGTCACGAGGTAATTCTTGCCATCAAGGTTGGCAAACTGGGCACCGGAGAAGATGACCGGAGCCTGCGTGCCATCCTCGGCCTTGTCATTGACATGGACCGTACCGGCAGAGGCTGCAAAAATGGCCATGTTGCCATTCTGCCACTGGCCGTTGGCAGAGCCGTCGGCTGTAGCCCAGCTGGGTGTGCCCTGCGGTCTTGCCGCCGTCCAGACACCATCCCCACCGTCAATGCGGCCATTACCCCTTCCATCATCGGAGCGATGGGCGCTGCTGCCACCATCCCAGTAGTTGAATCCACCTGTATTGACCGCCAGGTTGACCTGATGGTCGATGGATGTCTGGACAACCATCCCCTCTGGAAGAGGCTTGGAGGCCACGTCAACCGACTGCTGGGTTCCAGAAAGCACACCACCGTAGCTGTACAGGCGGTACAGACCGGCCATCAGCGAAGAATTGTTCACATCCGGACCAGCATCAACCGGCTGGATGGACAGCGTGCCACCAAGCGCCAGGTTCCCCTTGACGTTGATGAAGTCGTTGTAGGCGCCACCTTCCGTATCAGCCTGCCCCAGACGGAAAACCTGACGGGACCCATCGGCCAGATTCAGGCTCCCGTTGACGGTCAGTGTGGACGGCGCCTCAGCCGTCCCGGCGGCCAGTGTCCCGCCAGAGCCGATATTCACATCGCCACCGATCGTCCCCGTACCGCGCAGCGTGGCGCCATCGGTAACGGATGTCAGACCCTTGGCGGCGCTGTTGTCACCGTTCACATCGAGCTGCCCGCCCGTCTGCACGAGAGTGTTGCCAGAATAGCTGTTATTGCCTGTCAGGACTTCGTGCCCACCAGAAACCGTCAGCCCGCCATTGCCACCCATGCTACCGGCATAGGTACTGCTGGCATTGGTCAGGTTCAGCGTGCCTTCCAACTGGGCATTGCCGCTCCCTTCAAGAGATCCGGCGGTGAAGCCGTTATTACCGATGGTGAGCTGGCCACCATGAGCTGCCAGCACGCCCTTTGTTTTGGAACCATCCAGCATCAGGTCGCCTGCGTGCTGGGCAATGCTCCCATGGACAATGACACCCTGATCCAGCGTCATGTTGCCATTGTTCACGACAGAGTCCAGCTGCCCGCCCGCTGCACTGAAGGTCCCGCCGGATTCGTTGGTGACATCAGCCAGTGTCGCCTTGCTGGCGGTCAGTGTTCCACTGTTCGTGGTCGTACCAGCAACACGTCCGCCAGTGATGTCTGTCGTTCCGGCATTGTTCAGCGCACTGGCAAGGCTCCCTTTCAGGGTCAGGCCACCATTCTGCGTGACATCGGTCTCACCCGTGTAGGTGTTGTTGCCTGCCAGGGTCTCACGTCCCCCGGAGATGGTCAGCCCGCCATTGCCGGAGATGTTGCCTGCATAGGTGTCAGCTGCCTTGGTCAGGTTCAGCGTGCCTTCCAGCTGACCATTCGCACGACCGGCAAGCGATTCTACACTGGCGCCACCGCTGGTAATGTCAAACGTGCCGCCCCTAGCAAAAAGCACGCCGTTGACCTGAGAATCATCAAGGGTCAGCTTGCCGTCATTCTGAAGGATATCACCATTGACGACACTCTTCTGCGCCAGAAGGAATGTCCCCGTGTTGGTGAACGTCGCCAGCTCACTGTCATAGAACTCTGCATCACCACCATTGGTGAAGTTGCCCTTCCTGGGCACGGAACCCGCCCGGTTGGTGAGGTCATCCTCATCCCCCATCCGGTTGGTGATCGTTGCTCCGGAATCCCCACTGCGGCCTGCCAAAACGTCCGAATTGCTCTCCGAGTCCGCAGCGGACGGGAGGCCCGGAACCTTGGAATGGACAGCCAGAACCTTGCCGGTATTCGCAAACCGCCCATCAACAACCGTATCCTTGAAGTCCAGCACGCTTTTTTCGGTGCTGGTCACTTCATGAACAAGCGTGTTCCTCAGGGTCGCATTGCCACCAAGATTGACAAGATTGGCCAGCGTGCTGTCCGTGGCCGTAAAGCTGCTGTTGTTCGTGACCACGCCCTTGACGTTGGTATGATCAACAGACGCCGTACCGATATTGGCCAGTGTCCCGTCCAGCTCACCACCCTTCTGCACATACGTGCCGTTGGTCTGGTTGATGACCTGACCCGACAGCGTCGCATCCGTCACGGACAGGGTACCGGCTTCCACGTTCGTCATGCCCTTGTAGGCAAGATTACCCGAAAGCCCCAGGGTCCCCGTGCCGGTCTTGTCGACCCCACCATCCCCCGTCAGGCCGCCTTTCCATGACATGGTGTTGCTGTCCTGGACATTGAACTCGTTCATGCCGGTCAGGTTGGCAGCAACCGTGCTGGTGAAGTCACGCCCCTGGAT
The DNA here is from genome assembly GCF_002917995.1 of Parasaccharibacter apium. Classification (NCBI taxonomy): domain Bacteria; kingdom Pseudomonadati; phylum Pseudomonadota; class Alphaproteobacteria; order Acetobacterales; family Acetobacteraceae; genus Parasaccharibacter; species Parasaccharibacter apium. Next base: position 155,943 of record NZ_LMYH01000017.1, on the reverse strand, counting down.
GTTCCGTATCGTGGCGGCATCAAGATTGATGGCAGCCTTGGCTCCGTCCTCTGCGGCGATGGCAGGAGAAGAGCCATCATCACCAGCTACCAGCACACCATGATCCAACACATTCAGCGTGCCATCGGAGGCTGCGCCGGTCCCCGGCACACCGAAGCGGATCGTCCCGTCATTCTGGAAGCGCCCGCCATCAACCGTCACGGTCCCCTTGCCACCAGCACCGATGATCGTGTTGCCATTCTGCATCGTACCATCGACACCGACAACGAGGCTCCCGTTGCCACCATCCTCGCCAAACCTTGCCTCATCAGCGCGGAAGCTGGCACCGTCGCTGACATTCACAACACCGGTCCCCTTGTTACCGATGTGGGCATTGGTAGCTTCCACGGCAGAGCCACTGCCCGTCACATTCACCGTGCCAGTCAGGGACTGAGAGGCTGCGGCATAAAATTCATCAGCCTCAACACGGGAACCGTTCTCGACGTTCAGCTCACCATTCTGGTCATTGCCAACGACAACATACATGCCCTCGTTGGTACGGTTGTTGATCTGTGCCCCATCCGTCAGTGTGGCATCGCTCTTCCCGATCGGGCCAGACCCACCACCATAAGTCGGGTCGCCGTTACCGATGAAGACGGACATCCGCTGTATCCTGGCGTCCGGACCTTCCAGCACCAGATGCCCCTCATTCCCCCGTGCCAGACCGACATCCAGCGGGCCCCGCGGGCTGCCTTTTTCCGTGAAGAAAGTTCCTTTGTCCCGCAGGATCAGCGTACCATTGCGGATGTCCACAGTGCCGTTGATCTGATTCTGGCCTGTCAGCACCTGTGTGCCAGACAGCAGGCTCAGGACACCCGTCCCCTTGAGAGACCCGCCATACGTCTCCCCTTTACCCTGCGTGATCGTCAGTTCCCCCAGATAAGGGGCGGACGGATCGGGAGACGGTGTCATGATATGGTCGTGGTTGTCGTCCGCCTTGTCGAGCACGGCATCTGCACTGCCTGCCAGGGACTGCACCAGCGTACCACGATGGCTCGCCCCGTTATGCCCGAAAATGGCCGTGCCCCCATCCAGATGCAGGGTACCAGCCACGCTTGTACCATCCAGACCGAGCTGACCATCCTTCTGGTACAGGTCCCCCTTGACCTCCGTTCCCTGGGGAAGGTTGCGCGTCTGAGTGTTCGTCATGTCTCCGGAAGAAACAGACGCACCATCATCGGCACGGGCCACACTGCCCACCCCAGCGACCAGGGATACTCCGCTGAGCAGAGCCAACATGTAACCAAAACGGCGATACCCTGCCTTGTGGCTCGCCAGATACCGCAGCGGGGCCTGCCCGCTCTGCCCAGTAATCAACACCGGCTTATCCTTGTAATATCCACACTGTTGCAACTGGAGGTGCTGCGTATACCTCCGCCCACTATGGAAACCGGTACCTGGTGATTAGGGTCTAATTATCGCATAACTTTGGCAGAAAATTGACTAACCAATTACTTCTTTTAATTGGGTGTTAATATACTCTGTTATGTTAGGTAATTATGATATGTTTCATTAATAAATAATTTCCAATATTCATGAGGGAGCCCGCAGAGCTCCCATCTGGCCTCCCATCACAGGGAGGCCACCAGCCACTCCGCCACACGGATGCCGTCAATCCCGGCGGAGAGGATTCCCCCAGCATAGCCAGCTCCCTCACCAGCAGGGAAAAGCCCCCGCAGAACTGGACTCTGGCCCGTGGCGTCACGGTCAATCCGCAAGGGCGAGGATGTCCGTGTCTCGACACCGGTCATCACGGCATCATCCATGCTGTAACCCTTGATCCTGCGCTCGAACCGGGGCAGGGCTTCCCGGATGGAGGCCACCACGAAATCCGGCAGACAACGGGAAAGGTCAGTCGGCGTCACACCGGGCTGGTAAGAGGGCACGACCGTGCCCAGAGAGGTGGAGGCCCGCCCTGCAAGGAAGTCCCCCACACGCTGCGCCGGAGCACGATAATCCCCGCCACCTGCCACGAAGGCCGCCTTCTCCCACTGACGCTGGAAGGCGATCCCCGCCAGCGGCTCATCCGGGAAATCGACACCGGGGCGGACCTCCACCACGATGCCGCTATTGGCGTTCCGCTCGGCCCGGGAATACTGGCTCATCCCGTTCGTGACGACCTGATCCTTCTCCGAGGTTGCCGCCACGACCTGCCCACCGGGACACATGCAGAAGGAATAGACACCCCGCCCCGTGCTGGCATGATGCACCAGCTTGTAATCGGCCGCACCAAGCAGCGGATGCCCCGCCTGCGGGCCAAACCGGGCCACGTCGATCACCGCCTGCGGATGCTCGATCCGCACTCCGATGGAGAAAGGCTTGGCCTGCATCGGCACACCTTCCTCATGCAGCATGGCGAACGTGTCCCGGGCAGAATGACCGACCGCCAGAATCACCCGGTCAGCAGGCAGCACTTCCCCGGTGGAGAGACGCAGCCCCGTCACCTGTCGGCCACCACCCTCACAGGGTGCCGTCTCGATGCCCTCCAGCCGGGTCTCGAAACGGTATTCCCCTCCCAGCTCCTCGATCTGCGCCCGCAGGGACTGCACGACCGTCACGAGCCGGAACGTCCCGATATGCGGCTTGGAGAGGGTCAGGATTTCCTCCGGCGCACCGGCCTTCACGAACTCCTCCAGCACCTTGCGCCCCAGATGGCGGGGATCCGACACGCCGGAATAGAGCTTGCCATCGGAGAATGTTCCGGCTCCCCCTTCACCGAACTGCACGTTGCTTTCTGCCGTGAAGCGGGATTTCCGCCAGAGAGCGAACGTATCGACCGTACGGTCCCTCACGGCCCGGCCACGCTCTATGATGATCGGCTTCAGCCCCGCCTGGGCCAGCACGAGAGCTGCCATCAGGCCACAGGGCCCCGCCCCGATCACGACGGGCCGCTGCGTGCGCCCGGCGGCGTGAGAGGGCAGGACGGGCGGAATCCAGCGCATGTCCGGCGTCGGACGGACATGCTGGTCCCCGCTGAAACGGGCCAGCACGGCATCCAGCTCCCGCAGCTCACAGTCCAGCGTATAGACGAGCTGGATGTTCCCCCGCCGTCGGGCATCATGCCCCCGGCGGAAGACATGATGGGCCAGCAGCTCCTCCGGCCTTACGGCCAGACGGGCCACGATGGCGGCCCGGAGGTCTTCCGGCGTGTGGTCGAGAGGAAGGGCAAGATTGCTGAGGCGGAGCATGGGGGAAAAGGCTGTCATGCCCGTTCCTTTAAAGCCAGCACCGGGGCACTGGCAAGCAGGGAGGACAGACAGGCCACCGGTCCCGGTCCCTGCCCTGCTCCATGTGAAACAGGACAAGAAAAATGGTGAAAGCTGGATAGGTCTAACTTATACTGCATCCCCTCATACATCTTCGTGCCTATCAGGGTTCCTCCATGACGACCACGCCCCATCCTCCACACGAGCCGGCAGAAGGCACAGCCTGCTCCCACCACGACCATGATCACCACGACGGGCATGGGCATGGGCATGGGCATGGACACCATCATCATGGCGGGCACGGGCATGTCCACGCTCCGGCCTCCTTTGGTGGCACGTTCCTCATCGCCATCATCCTCAACACGCTCTATCTCGTCGGGGAAGCCGGATGGGGCTTCGCCGCCCACTCCCTCTCCCTGCTGGCCGATGCGGGGCACAATCTCTCGGACGTGCTGAGCCTGCTGGCCGCATGGGGGGCCCAGATACTCGCCCGCCGCACCCCCAGCGAACGCTTCACCTACGGGCTGAAACGCGCCACCATCCTGACGGCCCTGCTCAACGCCACCATCCTCCTGCTCGTCACCGGGGGCATCATCTGGCAGGCCATCTGGCACCTCATCCATCCCGAAACCGTGCAGGGACAGACCATCAGCATCGTGGCGGGCATCGGCATCCTCATCAATGGCGGGACGGCCCTGCTGCTCATGCGGGGCGCCCATCATGACCTGAACATGCGGGGAGCCTTCCTGCACATGGCCTCCGATGCCCTCATGGCCCTGGGCGTGGTCATTGCCGGTGTCCTCATCACGCTGACCGGCTTCTCCTGCATCGACCCTCTGGCCAGCCTCATCGTGTCGGGACTCATCATCTGGGGGACATGGTCCCTACTGACCCATGCGCTCGGCCTGGCCCTTGATGGCGTGCCGCAGACCATCACTCCCCGTGCCGTGGAAGACGCCCTGCGGAGCCTGCCCGGCATTGCCGACCTGCATCACCTTCACATCTGGCCCATCAGCACGACCGAGACGGCCCTGACGGTCCATCTGGTCCTCCACCCCGTGCCGGAAGACTGCACCATTCTGGAAGCCCAGAGCCGGACGGCCGACCTTCTGGCCCGGGCGACCATCCTGCTGCGGGAGGAATTCGCCATAGGCCATCCCACCTTCCAGGTGGAACCGCCCGAAGGAGCCGGCTGCGCCACACCCGGCTGCAACACCCCCCACACCGCCCCGAAAGAGACGGACTGCCCCCATGACCACCACCACGCCTGAAACCGCCGTGCCAAGGGAGAACACGACCACGCCACTCCGCCTGCGGGTGGCCCGTCTTTCCATCCTCGTCAGCCTCGTGGTGCTGGGCATCAAATATGCGGCATGGGCCGTCTCCGGCTCCGGTGCCCTGCTGTCCGATGCCATCGAAACCATCCTCAACGTTCTGGCCTCCGTCGGCACGCTCTGGGCCGTGGCCTTTGCCGCCCGTCCGGCAGATGACAACCACCCTTACGGGCACGGCAAGGCGGAATATGTCTGGGCCGTCATCGAGGGGGTTCTCGTGGTGCTGACGGCCCTGGTCATCCTGGCCATTGCCGGGCACGATGCCCTGCACATACAGGCCCCGGAAGCCCCCCTGCCGGGGGCGCTCCTCAATGCCTCTGCCGGGGTCATCAACCTCATCTGGGCCCTCATCCTGCGACGGATGGGCCGGACACATCACTCACAGGCCCTTAGTTCGGCCGGGGATCATGTTCTCTCCGATGTCTGGGCCAGCCTGGCCCTGCTGGTCGGTGTCTGCCTCATCCCCCTGCTGCACTGGCTCTGGCTGGACCCGCTGCTCTCCGCCCTCGTGGCCCTGAATGTCCTCTGGACCGGCTTCGGCATGATGCGCCATTCCATGACCGGCCTGCTGGACGAGGCTCCACCGCCGGAACTGGTCCATGAGGTCGGCCAGACCATCACGCAGGCAGGCCAGGGAGCACTGGAGGCCCACGACCTCCGCATGAGGCGGGTGGGGTCCCTCTATTTCGTGGAGTTCCACCTCATCGTGCCGGATGAGATGCGCATCACGGACGCCCACGACATCTGCGACCGGATCGAAAATGCCATCCGGGCCGTGCTGGGCCGCTCCTCCATCCATATCCATGTGGAGCCGGAGGACCTCGCCAAACGCCACAAGCCCGGGGCCAGCGGTGTGCTCGTCATGTAACCGTCATGTCACATCTGCCATGCAAAACCATGGCCCCCCTTGACCGCAGGGAAGGCTCCGTCCGAAACAGGGCATGACCTCTTCACCCCCAGCCCTGTGGCGGATCCACCCCAGACGTGTCCGATTCTTCCCAAAGCGCCCCCGCTCCTGCCCCCGGTTCACCCCACGCCATGAGGCGGCGCAACCGCATCACGCATTTCCGCCGTTCGGCCCGGATGCGCACCTCGCAGTGGCGACGGACCTTCATCTTCTGGGCCGGGGCCATCACGGTCGGCATTGCGGCGTGGCTGTTCGCCCGGGCGGCTGACTATGCCAGCTCCCTCTGCATGGGCCTCCAGCACTGGAATCCCTATGTCATGTTCGCTGTCATTCCCAGCGGGCTCGCCCTCTCCATGTGGCTGACAAAACGCTTCTTCCCCGGGGCGCAGGGGTCCGGCATCCCGCAGACCATCGCCACGCTGCATATTGAGGACTTCTCCCTCGTCAACCGCATCCTTGCCCTGCGCATTGCCGTCGGAAAGGTGTGCATGACCACACTCGGCCTGCTCTGCGGGGCCTCCATCGGGCGGGAAGGCCCCACGGTGCAGGTCGGGGCGGCCATCATGAACGCCTATTCCCGCTTCTTGGGCCATGCCAACGTCTCGACCCGTCGGGGTGTCATCCTGGCAGGCGGAGCTGCCGGTGTGGCTGCCGCCTTCAACACACCCCTGGCTGGCATTGTCTTCGCCATCGAAGAACTGGCCAGTTCCTTCCAGCAGCGGACATCCGGCGTGATGCTGACGGGCGTCGTCCTCGCCGGTGTGACAGCCATTGTCCTGACGGGCGGAAACTATACCTATTTCGGCCATGCCTCGGTGGATGTTCCCGTCGGAACGGCCTGGATTGCCGTGCTGGCCTGCGGCATTCTCGGCGGTCTGGGCGGGGGACTCTTCTCCACCATTCTCATCCGGGTCGGCAAGGGTCTGCCCGGCTTCATCGGGTCCATCCAGAAGAACCGGCCCATCCTGTTCACGGCCCTGTGCGGGATCATCCTCGCCATGCTGGGCTTTGCCAGCCACGGTGACACGTTCGGCACGGGCTATGTGCAGGCCCATCATCTGGTGGCTGGCTCCCGCCATGCCCACATGTCCTATTTCCTGATGAAATATGCCGCCACCATCATCTCCTACTGCTCCGGCATACCGGGCGGGCTGTTTGCGCCGTCCCTCTCCATAGGAGCCTCGGTGGGGGGCTGGGTTGCCCGCTTCCTGCCTCACACAGCCCCCGGAGCCGTCGTGCTGCTGGGCATGGTCGGCTATTTCTCCGGTGTGGTGCAGTCCCCGCTGACGGCCACCGTCATCGTGATGGAAATGTGCGACAACCAGCAGATCACCCTGGCCTTGCTGGCCACGGCTTTTCTGGCCTTTGGTGTCTCACGCATGGTCTGCCCCCACTCCCTCTACGGGCGTCTGGCCGACCAGTTCATGGCCCGGCAGGAGGGGTATCTCCAGAAGAAACACGAAGAGAACAAACAGTCCAAGGACTGAGAAAAAAAGATGGTCTGCCGGACTGGAGGCAGACCATCCCTGAGGACATCAGCCCTGAGCGGACAAGTCCACAACCCCGACATAGCCTTCTTCGGTCCCGAAGATGACGGCTCCCCCCTGCGGGGTGAAGGCGATGGCATTCACAGCACCACGGGCGGCACCACCGCTGCGCTGGCCATTGCAGAGTGGCAGGATGCGGCCCTCTCCTGCGGCAGCCTCGTCAGCATGATTGGGCACTTCCGCCAGAAGGACCGTGCCATCCTCAAACCCGATGGCCAGAATGTCATCCGTGGGATGGGCACAGACGCAGGTCACGAACAGCCCCGGCAGGCGGGCCAGCTCCATGGGGGGCTTGCCCATCGGCCCCCCCCCGAAGAACGGCCACAGCACGGCAGCATCCGCCCCTGATGTGGCCAGCCAGCGACCCTTGCGGGTGAAGCTCATGGACCCGATCTTGCGGGGATAGCCACTCATGCGCATGTTGTGCCCGTCAGACAGACGCCAGCCATGCAGCTCATTCTCCTGCATGCTCGTCACCAGTGCCTCGCCGCCCGGATGGATGCACAGCCCGGTATGGCTGCCCTTCCATTCCAGAGAACGGACATTGGCGTCCTTCGCCTGCACGAACCACATGGACACGCCATTATAATGCGAGGCAGCCAGCCTCTTGCCTTTGGCATCGAAGGCAAGACCGCTCAGGGCCGAAGGATGCTCCAGCACCTTCAGGGGTTCATCCGCGCCGTAGGCGTAGAGATGAACCTCCTTCCTGCTGGCGCAGGCCCAGTGGGTAGACGTACTGGCCAGACAGTCCACCCAGCCACGGCCCTCATGACGGTCTGTCATGGTGCCATCGGCCCGTGTTTCCACGACACGGCCATCTTCCCCGCCACTGAGGAAGCTGTCCTTCCCGCAACCCTGCGCAAGGGACACCGCCCCGTCATGCACAGACAGGCACTGCCAGTCTTCGGAAGCCCGCAGGCCGTCCCGGGGGATGAGGATGAGCTCTCCATCCATCGTCAGGGCGGCAAAGGTCCGGCCATCACGGCTGGCCTGCACGCCGGTGATCGGAGCCTCAAACTGACGCTCGGCCCCACGGGTCTGCAACAGGGTCCTGCTCTGCGGCGCACTCATACGGCCACGCACCCTTCAAAGCCACGCTGAAGCTGGGCGCAGTCCAGCTTGCGGCCAATGAACACGATGCGGGACTGTTTCGTCTCTCCCGCCCTGAACGGCCCGATATAGTCGCCATCCGCCATCATGTGCACGGCCTGGAAGGCAAAACGCTCGTCCTTGCCCCTGAAATGCAGGATGCCCTTTGCCCGCAGGATGTCCGGTCCCTGCTCCTGCAGGACAAGGCCGATCCAGGCGTGGAAACGTTCCTCATCCAGCGGTTCCGTCACGGTGAAGGAATGGCTCGTCACATCCTCGCTATGGGCGTGATGATGCCCGCCCGGCCCGTGGGCTGCCTCATGATGGTGGTCGTGGTCATGACAATGGCAATGGTCGTGATCGTGATCGTGATCGTGATCGTGATGATGGTGGTCATGCCCGTCCTCCTCAAGGAAGTCCGGCATGGTGGACAGGGCACGCCTGAGGTCGAACCCGCCACGGTTTAGGATGTCATCCAGAGCCACCTTGCCCCGCTCGGCCCGATGAATCCGCACGACGGAATTGATGGCCCGCAGCTTCTGCTCCACCCCGGCCAGTGCGGCCTCATCCAGAAGGTCACATTTGTTCAGGATGATGACATCGGCAAAAGCCACCTGATTGACGGCTTCCGGGCTTTCCTTGAGGGTCTGGAGCACGTTGTAGGCGTCCACGACCGTCACGACGGCATCCAGCTCGGCTTTTTCACGGATGCCCTCATCCACGAAGAAGGTCTGCGCCACGGGGGCCGGATCGGCCAGGCCGGTAGTCTCGACGATGATGCCATCAAATTTGCCACGGCGGCGCAGCAGACGGCTGAGAATCCGGATGAGATCGCCCCGCACCGTGCAGCAGATGCAGCCATTGTTCATCTCGAAGATTTCTTCGTCAGCATCGACCACCAGATCATTGTCGATGCCCAGCTCCCCGAACTCATTGACCACCACGGCGTAATTCCGCCCGTGATCGGCTGTCAGGATGTGGTTGAGCAGCGTGGTCTTGCCCGCTCCCAGAAAGCCGGTAAGAACCGTGACGGGGATTTTTCTGGTCTGTGAATCAGCCATGATGTCTGTCCTTGTTCTCCTTGAGAGTTGAGCTGAGCATACTCTTCTCCCGTCTCAAAACCAAAAAGAAGAACAGGTGGTTGCATAACCCGCCGCCCCTATCCCAATATGGGCGGAGAGGCCGGAAGGGCCTTGCCCGCCCCCGCATGATGAGGGGCCGCCCTCCAGGTCCGGGCCGAGGCATGATTCATTCCGCATCCTCCGCCCTCATTTTCTGATGGAGACAAACCCATGAATGAAAACACCATTCTCATTCCCGGTTTTGACAGACCCGTATCACGCGTTGCCCTTGGCACATGGGCCATTGGCGGCTGGATGTGGGGCGGCCCTGATGACGACAATGCCGTCCGTACCATCCACCGTGCCCTTGATGAAGGCGTGGACCTGATCGACACAGCTCCGGTCTATGGCTTTGGTCATTCCGAGGAAGTCGTGGGCCGTGCTCTGGCAGAAAAACCCCACAGGGCCCGCATCGCCACCAAGCTCGCACTGGACTGGAACGACGATCACCAGCCGTTCCGCAATTCCAGCCCTGCCCGCATCCGCAAGGAAGTGGAAGACTCCCTGCGCCGCCTGCGTGTCGAGACCATCGACCTCGAGCAGGTTCACTGGCCGGACCCCAACACGCCGATCGACGAGACGGCCCGTGAGCTCCAGAAGCTCCACAAGGAGGGGAAAATCCGTGCCCTTGGCGTAAGCAACTACTCCCCGGAACAGATGGACATCTTCCGTGAGGTGGCCCCGTTGGCCAGTGTCCAGTCCCCCTACAATCTCTTTGAACGTGAGATTGAAAAGGACGTGCTGCCCTATGCGAAGACGCACAAGCTCGTCACGCTGGCCTATGGCCCGCTCTGCCGTGGCCTGCTGACCGGCAAGATGACAGCGGACAAGACCTTCCCGGAAAGTGATCTGCGGTCTGGCGACCCCAAGTTCCAGAAAGAGCACTTCAAGGACTATCTGGCTGCTGTGGACGAACTGAAGACGATTGCGGACCGCCATGGCAAGTCCCTCATGGTGCTGGCCATCCGCTGGGTGCTGGACCAGGGACCGACCATTGCCCTGTGGGGTGCCCGCAAGCCGGAACAGATTGATGGTGTTGCGGATGTCTTCGGCTGGCAGCTGACCGATCAGGACAGGAAGGATATTGACGCCATTCTGGAACGTCATGTCCCCACGCCCATCTCTCCTGCCTTCATGGCCCCACCGGCCCGGAAGTCATGAGAAAAAACTTCACGTTAAATTGAAGCAGTGTGGCGAAGAAGTGGCATGGCTTTCTGGCCACTTCTTCTGCTGCTTTTGGACCAGAACATGACATGGGCCAACATACGGAAAAATATGAAGTCCTTCTTTTTGAAGTTAACTTTATATTAGTTTTTATACAACTTTAATGCCATTTTTTGTTAAGAAAATTATAAGATGAACGACCTATATCCTTTCCGGAGAGCAAGCCTTACCTCCGAAGGATACAGACGTTGGCTGGTAACCCGAAACCTGTTGTCGCTACCGGGACCTACCTGGTGGATATCGCCTCCCTGACAGTTGACCCGAGAACGAAACGGGCCACCATCTCCAATCCCAAATACAACGTGGAAGCCACTTTCACGACCCATACCCCGACCGGTCGCAATGACAAGAAGGTCCAGGATTTCACCTTCCAGGATCCGCAAACGAAAAAACAGCTTACCGGCAGTTATGATTACTCATGGGGCAACAAGTCGGTAAACGGCTTCATCATCGGCAATGGGTCGGGGGGCTATTACATCATCACCTCCGCCGTGCCTGGCAGCTCCTCATCCACCATTGATGGTGCCACCCTGCTTGACCCCTCGGAGGCACGTTACACTTACATCAACGATTCCTCCAGAAACTGGGCCAATGGCAACTTCTTCGACCTCGACCTGAATGGTCAGCATTATTACTTCCATCAGGACAATGATGGTACAGCCACTGATGGTGCTCTGAACGAACAGTTTACCTTCAATACATGCTTTCTGGCTGGCAGCCTGATCGAAACGCCAGACGGCCCCCGCAAGGTGGAAGAGCTCAAGACTGGTGATGTCATTCTCACCCACAACCCCATCAGCGGGCAGACCCTGCCGCAGCGTCTCACATGGGCAGGCAGAAGTCGGCTGCGGATAACATCCTCCCCCCATATGGATATGGCCGGCTACCCTGTACGGATCAGAAAAGACGCCCTGGCGGATGGCGTACCCTCCGAAGACCTTCTGGTTACGGCGGAGCACTGCCTGTTTCTTGATGACCGCTTTGTCCCTGCCCGCATGCTGGTCAATGGCCGGTCCATCCATTTCGAGATGACAGACGGCATCCGGCAGATGGCCTGCGACATTTTCCACATTGAGACGGAAATGCACAGCGTCATCTTCGCCAATGATGTAATGACGGAAAGCTATCTGGATACGGGCAACCGTTACCAGTTCGTGGGGTCCAGCCATGACAGTCATACAGGCAATGTCATCACCCATGACTTCTCTACACGGAAACGGTCATGGCACCGTGATGCCGCTGCTCCCCTGTGCACGGCCCAGGAATTCGTGGCGCCCCTTCATCAGGGATTCCTCCAGCGTGCAGAAGAGCTGAGTTTCCCCATCCAGCACCCCTACAAGGCTGAGGCCCTTTGCGAGGATCCAGCCTTCCACCTGGTCACGGACCGGGGAGAGGTCCTGCATGAGAAGCGGACATCCGCAGGGTACCGGCTCTTTTCCATTCCCCTCGGAACAACCCATGTCACGCTGGTCTCCAGAACAGGCCGCCCCTGTGACACTCACGGCCCCTTTGTTGATGACCGGCGCACACTAGGGGTACTGGTCGGAGAAATTCTCCACTTCCAGGCTGCCCATTCCACCAGCATCGACACACACCTGACGACCGATCAGCTGGATGGCTGGTGCGGGCTGGAAAACCCCTCCATGCGCTGGACGCAGGGGGCTGCAAGACTCCCTCTCCCCAGTCAGCCGGAATACAATGATGGTGTGGAGACGGGGCTGCTGGCCATACAGATCATGGCGGCAGGCCCCTATCCCCTGTCTGCCAACAACTCTCTGGAAGATGGAGCTGACATGACGACACAGCCCGGTCTCGTCAGGGCTGTATAACGAAGGAAAACTGGGGGCGTCTGATACTGGTTCCCACGAAACACCAAGAGAACATGAGTAGCAAAGGAACCTTCCTTCCGCTCTTGTGCACCTGAAATGCGCTACCTGCCCGATCAGAAAATACGATTTACCAGAAAAAAGAATGTACATTTATTGATATTTGGTTAATTTTACTCAAAAGATAATTGAATTTGCACTTAAAATATTATTATTATACGGTAAAGGAAAGATTGGCTCTTTTGGAGAATCATGCATGCCCGGCAATCCGCAGCCTGTCGTTGCACTTGGAACATATAGAGTAAATATTGCATCCCTATCTGTTGACGCAAATGGAAATGGCTACATAACATCCCAGTTGTTTGGTGTTGATGCCACTTTTACAACTCACACCCCTACCCAAACATCCGACCAGAAGGTACAGGACTTTGTAATAAAGGATCCGAATACGGGAAGTGTCATTACATCTGGTGGTTATGATTTCTCTTGGGGAAATAAGGCTGTAAATGGTTTTATCATTGGTAATGGCAGTGGTGGGTATTACGTTATCACGTCTGATGTTCCGGGCAGCTCATCTTCCAGTATTGATGGACGCTCCCTGATCGACCCAACACAAGCGCAGTATTCATACAGTTTTAATTTTCGACTTCCTTGGTCTATCGGGAACAATTTTACTCTTTGGTTAAATGGAATTCCTTACACCTTCAAGCAGGACGATAACGGTACAGCAACAGATGGCTCACTTGGCCAGAAATTTACATTTGATACATGCTTTCTTTCTGGAACCATGATTGAAACCCTCTCAGGGCCGAAAAAGATAGAAAATTTGACCAGAAATGACGTTGTAATTACTTTCAATCCTAAATCGGGACGAAATGAGCCTCTTCCCCAGCATGTTGTCTTCTGCCAACAGAGCAGGGTCCGTATAGACTCATCTCTCCCCTTGGACATGGCCGGCTATCCGGTCCGTATCAAAAAAAATGCACTGGCAGACAATGTACCTTCCGAGGATCTTCTGGTTACAGCGGAGCACTGCCTGCTTCTGGAGAAACATTTTATTCCAGTCCGTATCATGGTGAACGGACGATCAATATATTATGATACAAGCATGCACGATACAGCCGAAAAGAGCGGACCATTCTCTTATTATGACATATTTCATATAGAAACATCAACACACAGCATCATTTCTGCAAATAATGTTCTTACGGAAAGTTATCTCAATACAGGAAACCGTTTCCAGTTTCAGCGAGATAATGGAGACACAAACGTCATAGAATATGATTTTACTTCAAAAAATCTATCATGGGAGAAAGATGCTGCAGCGCCATTATGCACAGCAGAAGATTTTGTAGCTCCTATCCATCAAAAGCTGCTTGAACGTGCAAAACAGCTTCTGTTTCCAGTTCAGCACGCCTACAAAACTGAAACCGTGTCCCACAATCCTGCCTTGCAACTACTCACGGAACAGGGGCATGTTCTTCAAGAAAAACGATCTTCAAACAACTATAAAGTGTTTCACATACCTGCCGGGGTAAAAAGAGTAACCATCCTCTCAAAAACAGGAAGACCTTATGACGTCCATGGTCCTGTCGTGGATGACAGGCGCGAGCTTGGCGTTTTGGTAGGAGAAATACTTTATTTCCATGGAATAGATTGCATAAATATCGATAGACACCTGACACATAAAGATATGGAAGGCTGGTTCGATTTGGAAAATTCTAAAATGAGGTGGACTAAAAGAGCGGCTACCCTTGATCTACCCCATACCAGTCAACACTCTGTAACGGAAGCTGGACTGCTGGCCATCGAAATCATTTCCGCTGGGCCTTATCCGGCTGATGCAGAACATCCGCTGACGACCTATCAAAACGAACTGAAATACAAACCCGTCAAAAAAGCGGGATAAATCAATGGATAACGGAGAGCTTGTTCCAACACCGCATTGGATCAATGCTCTCCGTTTCCTGCCATATATGCCAACCTTTACTGGCCGGATGGAGCAACGGCAGTTGGTGTCAGGGTCATGCCCGGAATACCAAGGGCCTGTTTCTCTGCCGGGGTCATGATCCAGCTGTCCTGCTGTGTATCCGGGGAGCCTTCACCATGGAACTCCCGGATCCTCTTCTTTGATTTCTTGTGCGTGTGCTTACGCACATACTGATGCTTCTTGCGGACAATCCGGCTCAGGTCTTTTTCAACATGCACGGCCGTCACGTCATTATCCGCATCAACCGTAATCCTGTTCCACATGAACATGGCTGGTGCCACATCATGCTGTGAGGGCTTCCCCTGCTGGGCAGCTGCCTCGTCATTGACATAAAAATGAGGCCGTGTGGCGAGAAGCCAGCTGCCAGCCGGAAGGTTGGCAAACACCAGCTGACAGGCATCATTGCGGGCAGCATGCCGTACCAGGGCAAGGGCCTTGCTGTTGCCAATTTTCTCCCTGAACCCCGCCTGTGCCATGTCGATGCGGAGATAATCACGGAAATACGGGGCGTCCGGCATCAGCACGACATCCACATCAGCAACCCTGCAGGAAAGCTGTGGATGGAGGTTATCGTGGCCAGAAATCTGCACGGCCAAAGTCCTGTTACCTGGCTGTCCAGCCCAGGCCAGCTGCTTGGCCTTGAAATTTCCGTCATAGCCGGAGCATCCACTCAACAGTCCCATGATCCCGGCAAGTCCTGCCAGAGTATACAGTCTCATTTTTCCAAAAACCATTATCCGGAATGATCCTTCTTCCAGTGACGTCAAATCTCTATGGCGCAGCCATACCGTCTGCATGATAGGCGGCAAAAGATACGGAATGCCATCATTTTGCCTCGACCACCTGTCGCATCTCCTGGTCGGAGAGTCCCAGCCCCTTCATTTCTTCCTCTGTCGGATGCCACGTACTGACATCCGCAGCCGCTCCAAAATGTCGGGCCTTGAACAGGCCGATATCATTTCGCCTGTTGCCATCCTGAACAACCTGTCGTGCAATGACCCCCATGTCATCCTGCACGACAATACCTCCCCACAACAGGTTGAAGCCGGAAATATTGCTGCGCAGCTCCATCCCGCTTACCCAGTGCGTCTGCGGTTGCGCCAGATAATGCTGGATGTTGCCAAAAAACACCCATTTTCCAGCAGGAACATTCCTGAACACAAATGTACACATGGCCTGCCGGGGAGCCTTGCGCAACAGGGCCTTCGCCTTCCGGGTAATGTCACCCTTAAAATGATAGGGGGACTGCAGTACCCGTATCCAGTCCCGATAGTACGGTGTATCCGGGAAGAGGAACGAGTTTTCCACCAGATTGGCACAATAATACTGCTTTTGCCCAAAAATGGCGGACGCCCGTACGATCACGGTTGCATGTCCAGTCCGGGCCGCCCAAGCATGATCCTCATCCTTATACGGTATCTTGACCGTATCACAGCCACCAAGCACCATCAGGGACACGCAACACATGAATGTACCTGGAATGGAGTATCGTCTCATACCCTGCATCCCCCAATCTTATTCTGAACGAATACGACCAGTTACTCAAAATGCATTACAAATGCCATAGTTGTGACATAAAATAACGCCCTGCCCCTGAAACCATATTACCCCGTCCCGGTAAGTCGACAGACCACCATCCTTTCTCCTGCCGCTTTAGCAAAATACGTTCCCAATCCCATGAAAACATTCTAATCTGGGCCTCTTCCGGGCATGAAAAATGCTCACAGACGCAGCAGGCAAGCGTAAGGTCATCATGAAGGCAGTTCGTCACTCTGAAAGCAATCAGGCGACCCATTGGGATGTCGCCCGCAGGGCCCTGGCTGGCTGGGGGGCGCTCTGCGGTCTGGCCCTGCTTGCCGCATGTAGCAGCAGCCAGCATTCTCCTGCTCTCACCCCCATGACGCAATATGCCAATGGGCAGACTGGCCCGCTGGGATACGACACACATGTCCCGGCTTTTGCCAGCGAAAATTTTGCCCCCTTCAACCGTCAGGATGTCGCCGCCATCGCCCTGCGGGAATGGCGGATGTTCGGAAGTCCGGTTGCCGATGCGGACCCGCATGACAGGCCAGAGCCCACAAGCCCCGCCCTCAAGCCGGAGCGTCTGCCCGGCCTGTGGCAACGCATTGGTGAATATTGGTGGATCGGCCAGGCCCCGGAAGAAAATGAGGCCCGCTGGACAGGCCGTACCGATGGCAATGGCACCCTGTTCTCCTTCCAGCGGGACGGCAATTACGCTTGGTCCGCCGCCTTCATCTCCTACGTCATGCGCATTGGCGGCGCCAATATCCGCTTCCCCTACTCCCCGAACCACGCCACCTACATCAATGCCGCAGCCTCCGGCAATAATCCGGGTATTTCAGCACAGAATCCCGCCAATTATGCCCCACGGTTGGGGGACATACTCTGCGTGGGCCGTGGACGGAGCCGCAGCATCACATATGCCATGCTGCCGACCTCCTACGGCTTCCCGGCCCATTGCGGCATCGTGGTGGCCACGGGCCAGAATGCCCCGCCTTTCGGCAAGGAAATCAGCATCGTGGGAGGCAATGTGGATGATGCCGTCTCGCTGACCCACGTTCCAACGGACAGCACCGGCCATGTCAGCACACCAGACGGGCGAAGCTACGACAGCCGTTACCCGTGGTGTGCCATCCTGACCCCCCGCTACGATGCCGACATGGACCCGAACAGCGGGCAGTAAAACGATCCTACTTCACAGGCAGGCCGCTGGCCTTCCACCCCGTGCCGGGGCCATGCCTGTCTTCGAAGCCATCAGCAACGTTCGTCAGCGTCCTGTACCCGGCCTGGGCAGCCAGTGCGGCAGCCTTCTGCGACCGCATGCCTGAACGGCAGATGAAAAAGATCGGCGTGGCCTTGTCCGGCACGGCCTCTTCCAGTCCGTGGAGGAACTCGGCCTCACTGCCTGCCCCCCATGTCAACGCCACAACCTTCCGGCCCAGAGCTCCCAGCTCTGGCAGACCCACCTGCGCCCATTCCTCCGGTGTACGGACATCCACCAACACGGCCCGTGCATCAGCCTGAAGACGGTCCCAGCTTTCCTTCGCAGTACAATGTTCCATGTCAGCCTCCTTCTACGCAGGCGCCCCGTCCCGGCCATGTTTCGCTCCCCCAACAGACGGGCGAACATTCACGACCCGGAACCGTACAGCCAGACCTGCACTCATCATACAACCTGATGTTGTTCCGCTCTCCCCAGAGTTCAATGGCGAGGAGAGTATTATAACCATCTTAAATAGTTATAATGATTCTTCCACACCATTTTACGTAGAACATAATGATGATACCCTCTCTGCCATCATGACCTCGCCCCACACCATCCACTGGAACAAAGCACATATGTCACATCTGTCATCCCATCCTCACGCCTTGCCCTGCCCCTCTCTGGTGGAAGCCATTGGCAATACCCCGCTCATCCGCCTGCATCATGCTTCCGAGATCACGGGCTGCACCATCTATGGCAAGGCGGAATTCATGAATCCCGGCGGGTCCGTCAAGGACAGGGCGGCCCTTTCCATCATTCAGGACGGTTTTGCCCGTGGTGCCCTCAGCAAGGGCGGCACGATCGTGGAAGGCACGGCAGGCAACACGGGCATCGGCATCACGCTCGTGGCCCATGCACTGGGCTGCAAGGCCGTCATCGTCGTGCCGGAAACCCAGAGCCGGGAAAAGCTGGACTTCCTCCGCATGATCGGAGCGGACCTGCGCCTCGTGCCCGCCAGACCGTACCGGGACCCCGGCAATTACGTGCATGTCTCCCGCCGTCTGGCCGAAGAAACCGGGGCCTTCTGGGCCAACCAGTTCGACAACACGGCCAACCGGGACGCCCACCGCACGACCACGGCCCCGGAAATCTGGTCCCAGCTGGACGGAAAGGTCGACGCCTTCACCTGCTCCTGCGGGTCCGGCGGTACACTGGCAGGAATCGCCTTCGGCCTGCGGGAGCTGGCCCAGCGGGATGGCCGGAAATCTCCCGAAATCGTCCTGGCCGACCCGGAGGGCTCCGGCCTGTATGGCTGGGTGACCGCCAATGACCTCAGCATCACCGGCAGTTCCATCACCGAAGGGATCGGCCAGTCCCGTGTGACGGCCAATCTGGAAGGCTGTGCGCCCGATCACGCCGAACGCATCCCCGATGCCGAAGCTCTGGAACAGATCTACCAGCTCACCATGAAAGAAGGTCTCTCCGTGGGCGGGTCATCAGGCATCAACATTGCTGCGGCCATCCGCACGGCCCGCCGTCTCGGGCCGGGACATACCATCGTCACCATCCTCAGCGATGGCGGGGCACGATACCAGTCCAAGCTCTTCAACCCGGACTTCCTCCGCAGCAAAAACCTGCCCACCCCGCCCTGGATGTGACATCCCGGGCTGGTCCGCTCCTAACGGCGGATCAACCGGGCGGCAAAGAAGCCATCCATGCCCCCCTGTGCCACGTTCATGCCCGGATGGGTACGGAAGTACCCTTCCTCCGTGCGGGCACGGGGAAGAGCCGCCAGCTCATCCTCCGTAAAAGGAGACAGCTTCCACCGGCCATCTTCCAGAGCGTGAGCGATACGCTGCGGACCTTCCTCATCCTGAAGGGAACAGACGGCATAGAGCAGCATCCCGCCCGGCTTCAGCATGTCATAGGCGGCATCAATGAAACGGTCCTGCCCCGCTGCCAGCGTGGTGATGTCCCGGGGGCGTTTGATCCACAAGACATCCGGGTGACGCCGCAGCGTCCCCGTGGCCGAGCAGGGCGCATCCAGCAGCACGGCATCCAGCGGCTCGGAAGGACGCCAGCGAAGGGCATCCCCCACAATGACCTCGGCCTTCAGCTGGAGGCGGGCCAGATTCTCCTTCAGCCTCTGGGCACGGGGCTTCTCACGCTCCACGGCCATCACCTCGGCACCCGCACAGAGCAGCTGGGCCGTCTTGCCCCCCGGTGCGGCGCACAGGTCAGCCACCCGCTTCCCCCGCATGTCGCCCATCAGCCGGACCGGCATGGCCGCCGCCATGTCCTGCGCCCAGAACTGCCCTTCCGCAAAGCCCGGCAGGTCTGCCATTTTCGTGCCCGCCGGGTAGCGGACCGTCCCCGTCGGCAGGGTCTCGCCCCCTTCCGGGGCCTCATAACCAAGCTTCACGGTGAGGTCCAGCGGCGCTTCCTGATAGAAACCCTGCGTGATGGACCGTGCCCGCCGCCCCCAGGAACTCCAGAGCCAGTGCGGCACATCCAGCCGGGCATCATCCAGCCCCTCCTTCAGCGTTTCAGCCTCCCGCACCACACGGCGCAGGACGGCATTGGCCAGACCGGCAAAAGGCGACAGGCCACGCCGGTGCAGGAGGTCCACGATCGTGCCCACGGCCGCATGAGGGGGTGTCTGAAGATGGATGATCTGCGCCACACCCAGCAGCAGGGCACAGCGGACCGGCTCCGGCGGCTGGCGGCGGAGGAGCGGCTGGAGCAGCTCCGTCATGCTGCCCAGATGGCGGAGCGTGGCCGCCGCCAGACGGTGGGCCGCCGCACGGTCCCGCCCCTCGCAGCTGCTGCGCTCCAGCGTGGTTTCCAGCATCCGGCGATGTTCCACCACACCGCAGATGATGTCGAAGGCCAGATCCCTCACCGGGTCTTCATGGCGGGAAATGGAGGCAGGGCGGGCAGCAGGCCGCCGCCCCCGGCCACCCTTGGGGTGTGAACGGGCTGGACGGGGAGAAGAAGCATTTGTCATGCGCCCGTTTTCAGGAGTCAGCGGCAGGAAAGTCAAGATGGTTTTTACACGCCCCCTTGACCCTCCCCGCCAAAGGGGCTGCAATCCATCAATCATGACAGACCATACCATCGCCCATGCCCTGGAAGGCATCCAGACCCGCATCAGCGCCGCCTGCCAGAGGGCTGCCCGCCCGGCGGAGGCGGTCAGCCTCGTGGCCGTCAGCAAGTTCCATCCGCAAAGTGCGGTACAGCAGGCCCTTGAAGCTGGGCAGCGCATTTTCGGGGAGAACCGCGTGCAGGAGGCCGCCGCCAAATTTCCTGCCCTGCGGGAAAAATGGCCGGACCTCCGCCTGCATCTCATAGGCACGCTCCAGAGCAACAAGGCAACCGAGGCCTGCGCCCTTGCCGACGTGATCGAAAGTCTGGACCGCCCCTCCCTCAGCACGGCGCTGGAAAAGGCGTCCCAGAAAACGGGCCGCCTGCCTGAGCTGTTCGTGCAGGTGAACATTGGTGATGAACCGCAGAAATCCGGCATCGCCACCTCGGAGGCGGACCGGTTCATCGAGGATGCCCTGCGCCGTTTTGGCCAGCATGTGAAAGGTCTCATGGCCATCCCGCCCGCCGACGAAGACCCGCGCCCCTTCTTCCACAGGCTGGCGGAGATGAACCGCCGCCATGGCCTTCCCGCTCTCTCCATGGGCATGTCGGCCGACTTTGAGACCGCCATCGCCGAGGGGGCAACACTTGTCCGTGTCGGCACGGCCATCTTTGGAGACCGCCCCGCCCCGTAATATCGGCATGACAGAGATGACAGTTTTTTCGGGCTGTCTCTTGCATTCCCCATAAAAAAACTGTCATGAAGCCAGAATCATTACAGCCTGTGCTTCCTTCCGTGGGGGCACTTCTGCCTGTCTTCCTGCGGGGGATGGGTGTCTATCAGTCATACAGGATGGTTTCACCATGTCTGAA
This sequence comes from Parasaccharibacter apium, assembly GCF_002917995.1. Lineage (NCBI taxonomy): Bacteria > Pseudomonadati > Pseudomonadota > Alphaproteobacteria > Acetobacterales > Acetobacteraceae > Parasaccharibacter > Parasaccharibacter apium. The sequence goes on along the minus strand of NZ_LMYH01000017.1, from coordinate 134,978 downwards.
CAGGATAGCGTGTCCCTCAAGGAATCTTCTTCTGACGCCCGGTATCCCAGCTCTGTTGGTACGCCAACGGCAGCACCACCGCCGCCGGAGCCCGGCGGGCACAGCCACCCCAAGGGCATTGGCGCCATGCTGGCCGCTCTGGGTGTCGTATATGGCGACATCGGGACCAGCCCGCTCTACGCCCTGCAATCCTCCATCCGCAATGTCGGGTCGGAAACCCACCCCGCCCATGCGTGGGAAGTCATCGGGCTGACCAGCCTCACCTTCTGGGCCCTGATGCTGGTTGTGACCATCAAATACGTCATTCTCATCATGCGGGCCGACCATAACAAGGAGGGGGGCATCATCGCCCTCATGGCTCTGGCGCAGCGTGTCTGCAAATCCAACTATTTCCGCTGGGTCTTCGGGCTGATCGGCATTGCCGGGGCCTGTCTGTTCTTCGGGGATGGTATCATCACACCAGCCATCTCCGTCCTCTCCGCCGTGGAAGGGGTGGAGGTCTCGGTGCCGGAGGCTTCAGCCTTCATCATCCCGGCGGCCATCATCATCCTGCTGGGGCTGTTTGCCGCCCAGGCTCTGGGCACTGGCAAGATAGGCCGGGCTTTCGGGCCCATCATGCTGGTATGGTTCTTCACCATCGCCATACTGGGGGCAAGAGGGATCATGCTGCATCCGGGTGTGCTGCTGGCCCTGTCCCCGCTGGAGGCCATCCGCTTCATCGTCACGCATGGCAAGCTGTCCTTCATTGCGCTGGGATCGGTCGTGCTGTCCGTCACCGGGGCGGAGGCCCTCTATGCCGACATGGGCCATTTCGGGCGCACACCCATCCGCTTTGCATGGCTTTTCCTTGTGCTGCCTGCCCTGACGCTGAACTATTTCGGGCAGGCTGCCTCCATCATCCACAACCCGACCACGTTGGCCAATCCTTTCTACTATCTGGCCCCGCACTGGATGCAGATACCCATGCTGCTGCTGGCGACCATGGCCACCATCATTGCCAGCCAGGCGGGCATCTCTGGCAGTTTCTCCCTCTGCCGCCAGCTCATCCAGCTTGGTTACCTGCCCCGCACACGCATCATCCACACCAACCCGCATGAGGAAGCGCAGATCTACCTGCCGTCCCTCAACTGGCTGCTGGCCTTCGGGTCCGTCGTGCTGGTCATCGCCTTCCGCTCTTCTGCGGCCCTGGCTTCTGCCTACGGCATCGCCGTGACAGGGACCTTCCTCTGCACCTGTGTGCTGGCCATGGTGGTCTTCCGCCGTGTCTTCCAGTGGAAGAGCTATGCCGTGGGGACCGTGTTCGGCTTCTTCTTCATCATGGATGCCGTCTTCTTCTCCTCCAACGTGATGAAGATTCCGGATGGAGGGTGGGTCCCGCTCAGCATCGCCGTTGGCAGCACACTCATCATGACCACATGGCAACGTGGCCGCCAGCTCATCCGCAACACGAAAAAACGTGATGCCGTGCCGATGGGCTCCTTCATCACCCGGTTGACCCAGTCCCGCACCATCCGTGTGCCCGGTCTGGCCGTCTTCCTGACCTCGGACCCGGAAATGGTGCCGGATGCCCTGCTCTACAACCTGCGGCACAACAAGGTCCTGCACCAGACAGTCCTGTTCGTCACCGTGCAGACGCTCGACCAGCCGGAAGCGGACCCCGACCAGCGCATGACTGTCAAGGAACTGGCACCAGGCATCCGCCGGGTCATCATCCGTTACGGCTTCATGGAGATGCCCAACCTGCCCCTGACACTGGCTGGCATGACAGAAATGGATTTCGACCCCATTCAGGCGTCCTATTTCACCTCGCATGACCTCGTCTTCCGCTCCAAGGTGCCGAAGATGTCACTCTGGCGGATGTGGGTGTTCCTCTATCTCCTCAACAATGCCACGTCGATTTCCGAGTTCTTCCGGATTCCGCCGGAGCGTGTCATGGAGTTCGGGGTACGGGTCGCGATCTGATCGTGGCCCACCAGCCCCTTCCGCTTTCGCTCTACATCCACTGGCCTTTCTGCCTTGCCAAATGCCCGTACTGTGATTTCAACTCCCATGTGCGGGAAACCATCCCTCAGGAGCGTTTCGCCAACGCCCTGAGGGCCGAGCTGGAGCATGAAGCCACACGGCTGATTCAGGACGCCCCTCGGCAGCTTGTCTCGATCTTTTTCGGAGGGGGAACGCCCTCCCTCATGCAGCCGGAGACGGTCCATCATCTGATCGAGGATGCCCGCCGCCTCTTCCCCAGCGTGAATGACCTCGAGATCACGCTGGAGGCCAACCCCACCAGTGTGGAGGCCGACAGGTTCCGTGCCTTTGCAGAGGCAGGCGTCAACCGTCTTTCCCTCGGCGTGCAGAGCCTTGATGAGACCGACCTGGCCGCTCTGGGGCGGCAACATTCGGCACGACAGGCCATTGCGGCCCTGGAGCTGGGGCGCAGCATTTTCCCCCGCCTCTCCTTTGACCTGATCTATGCCCGCCCCGGCCAGACGGAAGAAAAATGGCGTGCGGAACTTCGTCAGGCCTTGGCTCTGGCCGCAGACCACCTCTCACTCTACCAGCTGACGATCGAACCCGGCACGAAATTCGAGGCCCAGCACAGGCGGGGCAACCTTGTCCTGCCTGAGGATGATCTGGCGGCGTCCCTCTACATGATGACCCGTGACGAAGCCGCCCGTTTCGGCCTGCGTGACTATGAAATCTCCAACTATGCCATCCCCGGTGCCGAAAGCCGCCACAACCTCACCTACTGGCATTATGACGACTATCTGGGCATTGGCCCCGGTGCCCACAGCCGCCTGACCTTCAGGGGCCAGCTCCACGCCACACGCCGCCATCGTGCCCCGGAACCCTGGGCAGAGCGTGTGGAAACACATGGGCATGGCACAAGGGACGATGAAACACTCTCACCGGACATGAAGGCTCATGAAGCCCTGCTCATGGGGCTGCGCCTGCGGGAAGGCATCAATGCGGCCCATTTCAGCAGACGGACCGGCCTGCCGCTGCGAGACTGCCTCGACCCCGTCATGCTGGAGGCCTGTCTTGAGGAAGGCTATCTGGAACAGGATGCCCAGACCCTCCGGGCCACGGATGAAGGCCGTCTCCGGCTGGAAGCCCTGCTTGGCCAGCTTGTTCTCTGAACGCCACCTTTGAAAAGAACAGACTGCACCCCATCTACAGGGGCAGCCTTCCATCATCCACAGCGTGATGCCCGCCATGTCTGCACAGAAAGCCCCCACCCTCCACATGATAAAGCTGATCGTAGGCTGCACCTCCCCCGAGATGCTGCGGGACTGGGTAGCGGTGGAACGCCACAAGGGGACAGCCTACGTGCGCACCCGCACCATGCCCAAACGGGCTGAGGAAATCGTGCAGGGTGGCGGGTCCATCTACCGGGTCATCAACGGTCTCATCATGTGCCGGCAGCCCATCATCGGGTTTGACAGCTACACCCGGGATGACGGCCATCCCGGCACGCTGATCCTCGTCTCGGACGAGGTCATCCCGACCCAGCCACGGCCCATGCGGCCTTTTCAGGGCTGGCGGTACTTCAAACCGGAAGATGCTCCACCCGATCTTGGTCAGGGGGCCGCTGATCTCCCCGATGACGGGATCAGTTCCCTGCCGGCCTCCCTCCGCAACCAGCTGTCCGAGCTGGGCCTTCTGTAACGGTCAGGAACAGCAGGCCATCACGGCCCGGAGCTGATCTTCCAGACCACTGCTTTCGGCGGGAAATGTCCCTTCCAGAGCCGATGTCCCCACGGTGAACCCCGCCGCCCCGGCCTGCCGGACCGTCCTGATCTGTTCCGGTGTGCTGATGGACCCTGCCACAATCACGGGTTTCTTTACAGCTGCACAGCTGGCCCGGATGACCTCCGGGACATTCCCGTCATTCCGGTACGCCAGCAGGTCCAGCCCCGTCACGGCGGGATGGGCGGCCCATTCCACCGCATTGCGGGCTATTTCCTCCGGTGAGCCTTTCAGCACGCTTGGATGCCCCACAACATGCCCTGCAAACGGGTAGTAGGCTACGTCATGCCCTGCCAGAAGAGGCAACACATCCGGCACATGCGTGCCTCCCATCAGGCAGTCCACCCCCAGGGACAGCCCGGCCTTGACGGAATCCAGCTCCCGCTCCCGGTCCGGTGACACGATTTCCAGGTATGAAGTCGCTCCAGCAGAACGTATCCTGTCCGCCAGTATCCGCAACTGCTCCACGGGCAGACCAATATCCTTGAAGCCAACATGCCGGATGCCCAGCCGCAGGGCGATGTCCACAGCCTCCAGAGCATTGTCCACCGTGCGGTCATCACGGGTCAGCATAAAAATGAACCGGAGCGCTTCCATCATCCCTCGTCCCTGACTGTCCTGATCCTCTCTCCCTCATATGGGATGCACATCATACCCAGCCAAGCCCCTATGGACATTCCCCCCCAGCCCCTCCCATGATGGTGGGCCAACATGGCTACAGTGACAGGACACGCCACCATGAACGATACGCCCCACAAGACCCCCGATGACTCCATTGAGGCAGCCTTTCAGGATGATGAGCAGACCATCACCGGAGAAGACCCTTTCCTGCTTTTTCATGAATGGCTGACGCTGGCCGGCACGAAGGAACCCAATGACCCCAATGCAATGGCTCTGGCGACGGTTGATGAACATGGCCTGCCCGATGCACGCATGGTGCTGCTGAAAGGCGTTGATGAGACAGGTTTCATCTTCTACACGAACAGCGAATCTGCCAAAGGACGGGAACTGGAAGGCAACATGCAGGCGGCCCTGCTCTTCCACTGGAAGAGCCTGCGCCGACAGGTCCGCATCCGGGGCCGGGTCTCACGTCTTCCTGCCGTAGATGCGGACGCCTATTTCGACTCCCGCCCCCGGGCGAGCCGCATCGGCGCCTGGGCCAGCCAGCAGTCCCGCCCCATCGCCAGCCGCAAAGCCCTCTGGAAGGCCGTGACAAAAGAAACGGCCCGTTTCGCCATCGGACCCATCCCCCGGCCACCATACTGGAATGGCTATCACGTCACCCCGGCCTCCATGGAGTTCTGGATGGACAAACCATTCCGCCTCCATGACCGGGTACTCTTCACCCGTACACAGGATGGCCAGCACTGGACAACACAGCGTCTTTTTCCGTGAGAGCAGGCACAAAAAAAGGTGCGGGCCCAAAAACCCGCACCTTCCCATGGTCCATGACTGGCAGAGGCTGTTTTACCGCCCTGTCATGATGCGATCGACCAGCTCCTTGACGGTCGGAATATGCCCGTTGGCGTAGAACGGGTCTGTGGCAAAGCGCCACGCATTCGTTCCACCGAAGACCAGATTGTGGTCCACGATCTTTTTCTGCTCCTCTGGCGAGACATCCTGCAAATGGGAGATCGTCTGAAGGGTCTTCTGAATACAGAAAGAACGGGGATCCGCCCGCTGGCCTGTGCTGAAGGTCGGGCCCTTCTGGCTCCAGTTGGAGAAACGGCACTGGGAAAGGCACCCCATGCAGGCCGCCTGATCAGCCAGAACCTGCCGGGCCGTCTCCAGCGTCTCGAATACCACAGTATCATCCGGCGTCCGCATGGGCTGGGTATACCCGGCGGCCTTCCAGCGATTCACCTTCTCGGCATCATCAGCCCGGACAAAAACCTCCCGTCCTCGCCCGCCCAGACAGATGGGCGTATCAAACTCGGCCTCTGCTGCCGCACGGAAAGCAATCTGTCGCTCGGACCGCTCATACAGCTCCCGCAGGAAACCATTTTTCACGGCCGATGAATAAAAACCCGTCGGAGAGAAACGGTTCAGATAGACATCACCCTCCTTCAGCGTCAGCAGCAGCTGCTTCCACGCATCCGGGACAGGGCTTTCCTGCGTCAACAAGGGGCGGGTACCGAACTGGAAGGCAATCAGCCCGATCTCGGGGTTGTCCAGCCAGTCACTCCACTCTTCCAGATGCCAGACACCACCAGCCATGATGATGGGCACATGCTGAAGGCCAAAACCATTCATGACCTTCCGCAGGGCTGCCACACGGTGGTAGGGCTCCTCCGGTTTCAGAGGGTTTTCCGTATTCGAGAGGCCATTATGACCGCCGGCCCGCCAGGGGTCCTCATAGACAACACCGCCCAGCAGCTCGGAAAAACGCACATAGGAGCGCTTCCAGAGCGCACTGAACGCACGGCCAGATGAGACGATCGGGTAGTAATGTATCCCGAACTGCGCCGCAATTTCAGCCAGCCGGTAGGGCATCCCTGCGCCACAGGTCAGCCCCTGGATCAACCCGGGAGCACCTTCCAGTATCCCGGTGATGACTTCCTCGGCAGCGCCCATTTCCCACATGAAATTGGCATGAACACGGCCACGGCCACCGGAAATGTCCCGGGCTATCCGTGCCTGTGCGATACCCCCTTCTATGGCATAGCGCACCAGCTCGGCCTGCCGCTCCCGGCGTGTCCGGCCATGATAGACCTGCGGAACAGGATTGCCCTGCTCGTCATAACTGTCCGCATTGACAGCAGAGAGCGTTCCGACCCCACCTGCCGCAGCCCAATGACCCGCAGACACACCATTGGAGACAGAAACACCTTTGCCCCCTTCGACCAGGGGCAGAACCTCCTGACCACCAAAACGGACGGCATTGATCGACTTCATAGAGGCCAGATGTCCCCACTACTCAATCACAAAACTCACTCATGCAAAGGGAACCTGGGCTCCCCTCACACATCCTTACTCCGCATCACGACGAGGACGACCCGGCTTTGCGCCAACGCTCTCCGTAATGTCCGCACCAGTCTCCTGGTCCACGACACGCATGGAAAGCTTCACCTTGCCACGATCATCAAAACCAATGACCTTGACCTTGACGGCATCACCCTGCTTGACAACATCCGTTGTCTTGGCGACCCGCCCATCCGTCAGTTCGGAAATATGAACCAGACCATCCTTGGGGCCAAGGAAGTTCACGAACGCACCGAAGTCGGCCGTCTTGACAACCTTCCCGTCGTAGATGCGTCCCATCTCCGGTTCCGCCACGATGCCCTCAATGCGGCTGATGGCCTTCTGGGCCTGCTCATCACTGGCGGCAGCAATCTTGATGACGCCGTCATCCCCGATATCAACCTTGGCGCCAGAATACTCACAAATCTCACGAATGACCTTGCCGCCCGATCCGATCACATCACGGATCTTCGCAACAGGAACGGTCATGGTCGTGATCTTCGGTGCATTGCCAGCCACGTCGGAGCGTCCCTCGGAGAGGGCCTTGCTCATTTCACCAAGAATGTGCAGACGGCCTTCACGGGCCTGCTCCAGCGCCACCTTCATGATTTCCGGCGTGATGGAAGTGATCTTGATGTCCATCTGGAGAGCGGTCACACCCTCGGACGTACCAGCAACCTTGAAGTCCATATCCCCAAGGTGATCCTCATCCCCAAGAATATCTGTCAGGACAGCATGGCCACGCTCTTCCTTGATAAGGCCCATGGCAATGCCAGCCACCGGGCGCGGCATGGGTACGCCGGCATCCATCAGGGACAGGGACGTTCCACAAACCGTAGCCATGGAGGAAGAGCCGTTGCTTTCCGTAATTTCGGAAACGACACGCAGCGTATACGGAAAATCTTCCTTGGACGGCAGGAGCGGATTGATGGCACGCCATGCCAGCTTGCCATGTCCGATCTCACGACGGCCCGGAGACCCCATGCGGCCACACTCACCAACGGAGAACGGCGGGAAGTTGTAATGCAGCATGAAGCGGGACCGGTATTCCCCCTCCAGCGCATCAATCACCTGCTCATCCTGACCTGTCCCCAAGGTGGCGACAACCAGCGCCTGCGTCTCGCCACGGGTGAAAAGGGCAGACCCATGAGAGCGGGGCAGCACACCAACCTCAGCCATGATGGGACGCACCGTCTTCGTGTCACGGCCATCGATGCGGATGCCCGTTTTCAGGATGGTGCCACGGACAACCTGTGCCTCCAGATCCTTGATCATCGGCTTGGCCAGCTCGGCATCAAAGCCTTCCTCCTCAAGGGTGGCCACGATCTTCTCGCGAGCCGCGGCGACCTTCTCCACACGGGCCTGCTTGTGGCGTTCCTTGTAGGCCTCGGCAATCAGCTTGTTGCCCACCTTGTCCACACGCTTGCGCAGGGCGACCTCTTCCTTGGAGACCTCCGGCAGGTCCCACGGGGCACGGGCAGCCGATTCTGCGAGGTCGATGATCGCATCAATCACCGGCTGGAAAGCCGTATGACCCAGCATGACAGCCTCGAGCATCTCATCCTCGGAGAGCTCCTGCGCCTCGGACTCAACCATCAGCACACCCTCGGACGTACCAGCCACCACGAGGTCCAGCGCACTGTCCTTCACCTGGCTGAGGGTTGGATTGACAACAAACTTGCCATCAATGTGACCGATACGGGCAGCCCCAACCGGACCGAAGAAGGGAATACCGGACAGTGTCAGCGCTGCGGAACAGCCAATCAGAGCCACCAGGGCCGGATCATTTTCCATGTCATGGCTGAGGACCGTGGCAACGACCTGAACCTCGTTCCGGAAATTGTCCGGGAAAAGCGGACGGATCGGCCGGTCGATCAGACGGGAGGACAGCACCTCATGCTCGGACGGGCGGCCTTCCCGCTTGAAGAACCCGCCGGGAATCTTGCCTGCAGCGTAGGCCTTCTCCTGATAGTTCACGGTCAGCGGAAAGAAATCCTGCCCCGGCTTCACAGTCTTGGCACCAACGGCAGTACAGAGCACGACCGTATCACCATAGGTGACCACAACGGCCCCATCAGCCTGACGGGCAATCTTGCCCGTCTCAAGCACCAGCGGACGGCCGGCCCATTCAATTTCTTTGCGGAAATAATTGTCAAACATTCTGTCTTCCTCCGGAAGCAATAATCACGGCCCGACCGGTACCAGACTACAAACAGCGTTTCGGACGGCATGGCGAGGATGACGCACCAGACGCGTCATGACACCATGTGGCCTGAAACGCCGGAAAAGCGTTTTCTGGCAGCTCAACCCGGGCCCAAATCCGGGGGAGACCTTCTCCCCCGGAGAAAGGTCGAAAATCAGCGGCGCAGGCCGAGACGTTCGATCAGAGTCTTGTAGCGCTCTTCGCTCTTGCGCTTCAGATAATCCAGCAGCGCACGACGGCGACCGACCAGCATCAGCAGACCACGACGGGAGTGGAAGTCCTTGTTGTGGCTCTTCATGTGCTCGGTCAGGTTCACAATGCGCTCGGTCAGCAGGGCGACCTGCACTTCCGGGGAGCCCGTATCACCTTCGGCACGACGGTATTCAGCGATAAGCTGGCTGCGACGTTCAGCTGTAATCGACATCCTGTTCTCCAAAAAACAAATGATTTTCCAACATTCTGACTGCCCGCAACCGCCCTTCGGCAACCCGGCACAGCCCGATGACATGCTCCCCGATCATGACCCGCCAGAGTGGAACAGTCTCCACCCCATCAGGCACGCCCCCCTCAAGATGGGCCAGCGTGACAGCCTGCCCACAGATCAGGGATTTTCCTTCCGCTTTCGTGACGGCCAGCGCCGGGATGTCGACCAGCGCGGTCGCCGCCTCCAGCAGAGGAACCGGAAGAACACATGCCTTGTCTCTAGTTTCGTCCGTTTTGTCCAGCCCTAACTGTTCTGCTGAACAAGCATGGGAAAGATCAAACGGCCCGCATTTTGTGCGCCGCAGAACAGAGATATGCCCCACAGTACCACAGGCCAGAGCAATATCCCGCGCAAGCGACCGCATATAAACCCCCTTGCCTGACTGGACGTCAAAAACGGCCGTATCGGCATCGGGGCGGTCCACGAGAGTAATCGAATCGATTCGAGCAGGACGGGGGGGAAGTTCCGGCGGACGCCCCGCCCGGGCCAGATCGTAAGCCCGCTGCCCACCGACACGAAGAGCCGAAAAAACTGGAGGCACCTGCATCACATCCCCGCAAAGCGAAGGCAATACAGCCCTGATATCTTCATCCGATGGCCGGACATCGGACGTTGCAAGAACATCACCCTCCCGGTCATCCGTCGTCCGGCTTTCACCAAAAGAGAGGGTAAACCGATACCGTTTGGTTGCATCCATGATGTACGGAATGGTGCTGGTTGCCTTGCCAAAGGCGATCGGCAGAACACCTGACGCCAGAGGATCCAGAGTCCCGCCGTGGCCGGCCTTGCGTCCATCAAAAAAACGCAGCAGCCGGTTGACCATCGTTGTGGAACTCGGCCCCAATGGCTTGTCCAGAATCAGCCAGCCATGGATGTCCCTGCCTCTCTTGCGTGCCATCAGTATTCTGGCCCGGCCTCAGTCTTCATCATCCAAAGCCTGGTCACGGTGCAGGTCCCGCTGGACCTCTGGCAAGCGCAGGATGCTCTCCACTTCCATCGCATGCTCCAGAGACGTATCAGGCTGAAAATGCAGCTCCGGCACTGTCCTCAGACGCAGGGCCGTGGAAAGACGTTTCCGCAGGAAAGAGGCCACACGCTTCAGAGCTGGCAGGACAGCCTCAACATCATCTCGCCCCAGACGTGTGACGAACACCGTTGCATGGCGCAGGTCCGGTGAAATACGGACCTCCGTTACCGTGATGGTCACACCATAGAGTTCCGGGTCGCGGAACTCCGTTCTGGCAAACAGTTCTGCGAGAACATGGCGGACCTCTTCAGCTACACGCAGCTGGCGGGTGCTTGGGCCGACGGCGCTTTCACCCGCCGGCCCGAGGAGGTCAAAGGAAGGCCGCGTCTTCAAGCCGGGATCTCTTCCATCTCATAGCATTCAACCACATCACCTTCCCGCAGGTCGTTGTAACCGGCGAAGGAAAGGCCGCACTCATAATTATGAGCCACTTCACGGACATCATCCTTGAAGCGTTTCAGCTGGCTCAGCTCACCCTCATGAATGACGACGTTGTCACGCAGCAGGCGTACGCCACAGCCACGTTTGACGACACCCTCGGTGACGTAGCACCCGGCAACCTTGCCGACCTTGGTAATGTTGAAGACCTGACGGATCTCTGCATAACCAAGGAACTTCTCCCGATGCTTCGGTGCGATACGTCCTTTGACCAGCTTCTCCACATCATCAGAGACCTGATAGATGATGGAATAGTAGCGGATGTCCACACCATCACGCTGGGCCAGTTCACGGGCCTGAACGGTAGCCCGCACATTGAAAGCAATGATGACAGCATTGGACGCCTTGGCCAGCTGCACGTCACTTTCGGTGATCTGACCAACGCTGGCATTCAGCACCCGTACGGCCACTTCCTCATGGGAGAGCTTCTCCACCGTTGCCTGAATGGCTTCGGCAGAACCCTGCACATCCGCCTTGACGATCAGGGCCACTTCCTTCTGCTCACCAGCCTGGATGCGGGCCAGCATCTGGTCCAGCGTACCACGGGCAGCAACCTGCATGGCGGTGGCCTTCTCCCGGGCCTTGCGCTGGCGGAACTCGCTGATCTCACGGGCACGGTTCTCGCTATCGACAACCACAAACGGCGCACCGGCATCCGGCACCCCGCTCATGCCCAGAATCTCGACCGGCACGGACGGTCCAGCCTTCTTGATCTGCTTGCCATGATCATCAAGCAGCGCACGGACACGACCCCAATGGGCTCCGGCCACCACGATGTCCGTCCGGTTGAGCGTCCCTTTCTGGACCAGCACCGTTGCTACGGAACCACGGCCACGATCCAGGCGGCTCTCGATGACGGCACCCTCGGCAATCCGGTTCGGATTCGCCTTCAGGTCAAGAATCTCGGCCTGAAGCAGGATGGCTTCCAGCAGACGGTCAAGACCATCACGCTTGAGGGCGGAGACCTCCACCTCCTGCGTATCGCCACCCATGCTCTCCACCACGATCTCATGGTTCAGCAGCTCATTGCGGACACGGTCCGGATTGGCGCCAGGCTTGTCCATCTTGTTGATGGCCACGATGATCGGCGCATTGGCAGCCTTGGCATGTTTGATGGCCTCAATCGTCTGCGGCATCACGCCATCATCAGCAGCCACCACCAGAACGACAATGTCCGTCACGGAAGCGCCACGGGCACGCATGGAGGTGAAGGCTTCATGGCCCGGTGTATCGATGAAGGTTACCTTCTGACCGGAGGCCACGGTTACCTGATAGGCACCGATATGCTGGGTGATCCCACCAGCCTCGCCATGAGCCACGTCTGTCGTGCGCAGGGCATCCAGCAGGGAGGTCTTGCCATGATCTACATGGCCCATCACCGTCACGACCGGCGGACGGGGCTTCATGTCTTCCGGCTTGTCCTCAATGCCCTCGATGCCCAGCTCAACGTCACTGTCTGCCACACGCTTGATGCGATGGCCGAATTCACTCACGACAAGCTCGGCCGTATCACCATCGATGCTCTGGGCAGCCGTTGCCATGACGCCCATCTTCATCAGCATCTTGATGACCTCGCCCTGACGGGCAGCCATACGGTTGGCCAGTTCACCCACGGTGATGGTTTCCGGCACGGTCACGTCACGCACGACACGAACCTGATCGGAACGCAGGCGCTCCAGCTCGGCCTGACGGCGCTCGCGGTCACGCTGACGCCGGACGGATGCCAGCGAACGGGTCTTGCCGTCATCACCTTCAATGGCGGCACGGACGTCAATACGGCCTGACCGACGGTCCTGACCACCACCCCCGCTGCGGCGGGGCGAAGAACGGCGGGACGACGGAGAAGAACGCCGGGCGCCACCGGCACCGCCACGACGGGAAGGCCCTGCTCCCTCGTCATCGGCACCTCCCACGGCCCCAGTGCGTCCCCGCAGGTGCAGCGTCTCGCTGGCGTCATTGCTGGAACGGGCTGAAGAAGCCCGTGAAGACGCCGCCGTATTCAGCGGGCGGCTCGGCATGATGGCCCGCTCGGCCAGCGGACGCAGACGCTTGGTCGGCTCGGCCAGCTGCACACCCCCGGTCGTGGAACCCGTCAGCGGCGGCGGCACCTTCCGTTCAGCTTCCTGGCGACGGGCTGCAACTTCGGCCTTCTTGCGAACTTCTTCCTCGGCCGCACGGCTCCGGGCCTCTTCCTCTTCCTGGGCACGACGGCTTTCGGCCTCAGCCTTCTGCCGGGCCTCTTCCTCAGCAGCGGAACGGATACGGATCTTCTCGGCTTCCCGGCGGGCTTCCTCTTCTGCCTCACGCCGGGCAGCCTCTGCGGCGGCCTCAGCCAGAACGCGCTGGCGCTTTTCCTGCTCGGAAGCCGTCAGGCCACGGACACCAGCCGTGGCACGACCGCCACGCCCCCCTGCGCCCCCGCTTCTCTTGGGCTTGCGCACTTCAACCCGGACCTCCTTGGAGCGCCCATGGCTGAAGCTCTGTCTTACAGAGCCAGCCTCTACGGTCCGCCCCACGTCCTTGCGTCCTGCCGGACGCAGGGACAGGCGGCCGGAGCTCTTGCCCTGCCCTTCTTTTGGGGTGGTCCCCTTTGGAGTTCCGTTCTGGTTGCGCTCGTTGCCGTCGCTCATAATTTCTGCCTGTTCCTTACTGCCCTACCGTATCAGGGCCCGGGAGCGTGCCTTCGGCCACCCCCGCAAATCTCTTATATTCTGCCTTCAGCCGCTCTGCCAGAGCGCCAGGAGCCATCACGGCATAAACCGCACGCTCCCTCCCGAAGGACGCTGCCAGGATATCCCCCGGCACCCAGACCACCGGCAGCTCCCGCTGGCCTGACAGCAGACGGGCCACCTCATCCTGGCTCGCACCTGCTGCACAAATGACAACCCCGACTCTGCCAGCAACGATCCGTTCCCGACACTTCTGGAACCCACAGACCGCCTCACCAGCGCGTCGGCCCAGACTGATACCATCCAGAAGGCGCTTTGCCAAACCATCCCTGAGAGACTCCACAAGCCCCACAGGCACGTCCACCTTCTGCCGCGCCGCCCGGGAGAAGGCCCGAGCCAGCTGTCCATCTTCCAGAACAGCCCTGTCCGCCTGCACCCACATGCCACGCCCGGGCAGCCGGGCGGCAAGGTCCGCCACGATCTGGCCATCGGGCCCGACGACAAACCGTATCATGTGACACGGCTCACCATGTGTGCGGCTGATCAGACAGCGCCGCCGGGATGAGGCACGACGCCCCCGCCCGGACGGGCCATCATCCACATCGGGGATATGATCCTCAGTCGTGACCCGAGTCTCCTTCACCAGCTCCCTCGTCACCCTCAAACCAGTGGGCACGAGCGGCCATGATGATCTCATTGGCCTCGGCTTCCTCAAGTGGCTCATCACCACCCAGAAGCTCGATCAGCTCATCGGCAGCGAGGTCGGCCAGGTCATCCAGCGTCCTGATCCCCTTCTCCCCGAGTTCAACCAGAACCTGGAGGGAGAAGACACCAAGATTGACCAGATCATCACTGACACCCAGCTCACGACGCCGCTCATCCAGAGCCTGCTCACGACTGGCCAGATAATTGTTGGCACGGTTCATCAGCTCTTCGGCCACTGCCTCATCGAAACCTTCAATATCGTGCAGCTCTGCCGGGTCGGCATAGGCCAGGTCCTCGATGGTGTGATAGCCCTCGGTTACCAGCAGTCCGGCAATGACGTCGTCCACATCCAGCTCATTGACGAACTGGCTGGTCCGCTTGCGGAACTCTTCCTGACGGCGTTCCGATTCCTCAGCTTCAGTCAGGATGTCGATGTCCCAGCGGGTCAGCTGGCTGGCAAGGCGAACATTCTGCCCACGCCGACCAATGGCCAGTGAGAGCTGCTCATCCGGCACCACGACCTCGACCCGGCCGGCATCCTCATCCATCACCACCTTGGTCACCTCAGCAGGCGCCAGGGCATTCACCACGAAGGTAGCCGCATGGGGACTCCAGGGGATGATGTCGATCTTCTCCCCCTGAAGTTCCGCCACAACAGCCTGCACACGGGACCCACGCATACCCACGCAGGCACCGACCGGATCGATGGAGGCATCACGGGACTCGACAGCCATCTTGGCACGGGAACCCGGATCACGGGCCACGGCCTTGATCTCGATGATCCCGTCATAGATTTCCGGCACTTCCTGCGCAAACAGTTTGGCCAGGAAGCCCGGATGGGTACGGGAGAGGAAAATCTGCGGCCCGCGGGGCTCGTCACGCACATCGTAAATGTAGGCGCGAATGCGGTCGGAGTTGCGGAACTCCTCACGGGGGATCATTTCATCACGACGCAGCAGCCCTTCGGCCTGACCGCCCAGCTCCACCATAAGGTTGCCGTATTCGGTCTGCTTGAGCGTCCCGTTGATGATCTCACCCACACGGTCCTTGAACTCGTCATACTGGCGTTTGCGCTCATACTCACGCACACGCTGGACGATCACCTGTTTGGCTGTCTGCGCCGCAATACGGCCGAAATCGATCGGCGGCAGAGGATCGACGATAAACTCACCTTCCTGGATCTCAGGCCGGAATTTCCGGGCGATCTTCAGGGGAATCTGGGCATCCTCATTTTCCACAACCTCGACGGCTTCCGTCCAGCGGCTCAGCCGGACCTCTCCCGTCTTGCGGTCGATCGTGGCACGGATGTCCTTCTCATGCCCATATTTCGCACGACCAGCCTTCTGGATGGCCTGCTCCATGGCTTCGAGCACCTGCTCACGATCAATATTCTTTTCCCTTGAGACCGCATCAGCGACCAGAAGCAGCTCAGGACGGGTAACAGATGTGTCCATCAGATCGGACCTCCAACCAGCATAAGACGGGTCATCAGTTTTTCTTCCCCGGCTTTTTGGGTTTCAGCTTTGGCGCCCGGCGGGTCCTGCCATCGGCCTCGGCTTCGTCTTCCTGCGCCACGCCTGCCAGCGCAGCACTTGCCTCAATCAGCTCATCCGTCAGGACCAGCCGTGCCTTGCGCATGTCATCCAGCGGCAGGGCCACTTCCTGCCCGTCATCCAGACGAAGCAGGCCAAGCCCGTCACGCTCGCCAAGGACAATACCGGCAAAACGCTTGCGACCATCCAGCGGAACCTCCAGCTCCACCTTGGCCAGATGCCCGGCAAAACGCTCCCAGTCCTTCGCCCGGGTCAACGGACGGTCGATCCCGGCAGAGGAAACCTCCAGCATCCATGCCCCTGGTATCGGGTCATCCACATCCAGCACAGCGCCCACTGCGTGGCTGATCTGCTCGCAGTCATCAACACTGATGAGCGAGCCATCGGCACGGTCGGCCATGACCTGGACGGTCGGTGTCTCATGCCCGAGAACCGAGAGGCGTACCAGCTCGTACCCCATGTCGGCCAGAGTCGGGGCAATCCTGTCCGCAATGCGTGCTTCCAGCCCGCTCAGACGGCGGATACCATGGGAGCTTTCACCCTCATGAAACGGAGCGGATGGACCGGACTGGTCCGACGATGTGGAAAAATGATCCAAAACAAAAAAGGCGGCCCGTCAGGGCCACCCCCCAAAAGAGCGGAAAGTGAAAACATCTCCCTGATACGACAGAGCCACACCCAATGCAAGCACTTCCCGCCCGCAACTGCTCGACAGGGAAAAGATGAAAGAAACGCCATTCTGCCTTCCTGCCCTTATGGTATATGGTGATGCGAAATGACAGCCATGAACCAGCCTTCCCCCTCTCCCGAACCACAGAAACAGCCTCTCTGGCGCCCCGTGGCCGTGGTTGCGGCCGTTGTGGGACTGGGGGGCGCCCTTCTGGCATGGCATGGCCAGCCATCTCCGCACGATGCCGCCCAGCAAACACCACAACCCCAGGCGGCGGAACAGGCCATTCCCATGGCGGCAGGCTCACTCCCGCTCTCCATGCTTCCCCCAGATGATGCAGCCCGGGCCATTGCCCGCAGCACAATCCCTGCCCAGCAGCAACCTGCCCTTCTGGCCGCACTCAAGGACAACCGCATCCGGCTGGCAGCCCTCCCCCTGGCCGATGCGGCAGGCCATGCGGGACAGATGCTGACCGTAAGCAGCAGTGGCATCAGCCAGCAGATCATCCTCGGCCCCAGAGCACAGGCCGTGCTGCTCCCCATCGCCCGGGAAGGCATCGTCACACTGACACGCACCAGTCCAGCAGGCATGGGCCCCGTATCCATTGCAACGCTGGACATGTTCCATAATGTCGTGGTCCTGCCTCCCCTTACCCCTGCCAGCCCTTCCTTCGCCATCCCGGTGGTTGTCCAGTAGCTGTCAGGAAAAGGACTTGACCCCATCCCGGCCTGCCAGTGAAAACAGGGGGTTCCCCTCCCGGCAGGATGCAGAAGCCCATGATGAAATCCCTGATCCCCTGGCTCTCCCGCATGATGCCCCTGATGATGGCGGCCTTCCTGATACTGGCGGCTGTCCAGCTGGCTCTCATGGTCCACCTCTCCCCCACGGCGCTGCTACATGCGCTGCTCGTTGCTGCCAACTGGGCCCGCCCCGGCTATCTTCCCGCCGGGATCGCCGGGCTTGCCCTCTCTCTTGCCGGGGTGTTCTACTGTCTCTCGTCCGACCGTCTGGCCCGCCGTGGCCTGCGCCACAGAAAGAGTCTTCTCATGGATGTTCTCAGCCGTCTGACCAACCGCACCGCTCTGGAGGAAATGCTGGCACGCCAGCAGCGTGAGAGTGCCATCAATGCTGAGGAGCTGGCCGCTGCCCTGCGTGCCCGTGTCATCGGGCAGGACCAGGTCTGCGAGGATATTGCCCAGCAGCTGCGCCGCCGGCTGGCTCTCCAGAACCGTGACCGTCCCGTCGGGGTCTTCCTCCTTGCTGGGCCGCCCGGTACCGGCAAGACCTATCTGGCCAAGCAGATTGCCAACCAGACGGAACGCCCGCTGCTGCATTTCGACATGACCCAGATGTCCAGCCCGCATGCTGCCACACAGCTTTTCGGCTCTCCCAAAGGCTATGTTGGGTCTGACACGTTCGGGCGGCTGACAGGTGGCCTGAAGGAAAATCCCGATGCCGTCGTCCTGCTGGATGAGATCGAAAAGGCCCACCCGGACGTCTTCAAGAAATTCCTTACGGCCTGGAATGACGGCCATGTAACGGAAGCCTCCACCAACGAGCTGGTACCAACCACACGGGCCATCTTTGTTCTGACATCCAACATTGCCACGGATGCTCTCAGCGCCATTGCGGACAGGCTGGCTGACGAGCCCGAGAAAATGCGGGCCGAATCGACCGAAGCCCTGCGTCGGGCCGGGTTTGCGCCGGAGGTCCTGAACAGGCTGGACCGCATCTTCGTGTTCCGTGCGCTGCGGGGGCTGGACCTCGCCCGTGTGGCTGCTCTGGAAATCGAGCAGATGATCCGTGGCTACGGGCTGAATGTTGAAGCCGGTGGCATAGACCCTGCCCTTCTCTTCGAAATCCTTCAACGCCAGCAGAAACTGGGCAGCATGGCCAGTGCCCGGGATATTCTCCGGTCCATTGAAGACATGATCAGCGACAGCCTCATCACGGCCCGCCAGCAGGGACGCACCCATGTCCACCTCGTCATGGAAGGAGAAGGACGCATCCGGGCTGAAACAAGCGAAGAGCCTCAGGAAAGAATGAACAAGGCCAGCCTGTGAAGCATCTCCTCCGTACCTGCATCTCCCTTTGGAAGCAGGCCCCCCTGTGGCGCCTCTCCTTCATGATCGGGCTTGGCGGGCTGATGATGGCAGCCTTTTTCCCAACCCCCTGGCTGAAAAAACAGGCTCCCTGGCTCCCCGGCATGGCGCCGGCAGCAACGCACGCTCCTCACGATTCAGCTCATGCAGACGGCGGCCCTGGCGATGCTGACAACGCACCCTCCGGGCCGATGCCGGTGCATCTGCAATATCCCAGCATGTCTGAGATTGTACGGGATCGTGTTATCCTGGGTGGCCATACCATTCCTCTACCCAAAGGAGAGTGGCACCCCATTCTCTCCGCCCAGATCAGCAACGAGTCCCCCCTCTCTTTTCTGGCTCTTGTCCGTACACATCAGGGGGCCATTACCGGCCTCATCATCGCCCAGGCAACCCAGCAGCCCATTGCTCTGGACCGGGCTGGGAACGTGACGGGCATCTGCCATGATGACCGCAACTTCCTCAATCACAGCCTGCCGGTCTCTCCAGCAGGAGAAGACTGCATCGGCTCTGGTACTGTGGTGATACAGGGCAATGATGTCAGCACCAATCCACTCATCAACCAGTCCATCGCCCGCTTGCAGGCCCTCGGCGTCACGCCCATCCCCCCCCTGTTTCTGGCTGTCCAATGGCGACACGTCGCTACCACGACGGATGGTCAGGCCCAGGTTGGCCTTGTGGACACGCTGATTCCACCACTGGACCAGCAGACCCACCAGCTGCTTGCCCCCATTCCCGTCTGGTCTAGGGATGCGCTGTCACCCTACCCCGAGGCCAGAACATTCCTGACCAGGATGCGCAGCTGGGCGCTGGAGTGGCAGAAGGCCCTGCAGCTGGGGTTCGGGAACCAGTTGCAGGGTCACACCCCGCCACCGGACCCGCTGATCCCCTGATGGGGCCTTCAGTGATGCCCCTTGGCGACGACGCGCCCCATGCGCTTCTCCGCCATGCGGGCGAGGCGCACAAAAGGCAGGCCAACCAGAAGATAGGCCAGACCGACCATGAGCCCCGTGCCGATATAGTCATAATAGGTTGACGAGAGACGGATATAGGTCTGGCTCAGCTCTGTCAGCGTGATGACGGAAACGAGGGAACTGTCCTTGAGCAGGGCAATGAAATCGTTCGTCATGACGGGTACGACCGTGCGGAAGGCCTGCGGAACGATCACGAGCCGGAGGGCCTGCATGTGGGTCATGTTCAGGGCGATGGCCGCTTCCATCTGTCCACGGGGAACAGAAAGCAGCCCCGCCCGGTAATTTTCCGCCTCATAGGCCGCATAATTCAGCCCCAGCGACAGCACGCCCGCCGCAAAAGGCGACAGACGCAGACCAAAAGCAGGCAGTCCATAGAAAATGAACAGCACCTGTATCAGCAACGGCGTGCCCCGCACGATCTCCACATACAGCCCGGCCAGCCAGCGTAACGGTGCCACCCCGTAGGCCCGGGCCAGAGCCAGCACCAGCCCCATCGCCACGGCAAGCACCATCGCCAGAGCCGACACGCCCAGCGTCATCAACGCCCCGCTGCCTATCAGAGGCAGAAAACTGACATACCGGTGGACCATGGCCTGCACGCTGCTGCCGGACATCCGCTCCATCGTCTGGCGGTAATCCACCCAGGCCGTTGGCTGGACTGTTGAGAGAGTCTGATCCCCCGTGTAATCGGCCATCTGCGGCGTCCAGAGATTCCAGCGGGCCAGAATCTGATGCAGGGTGCCATCACTCATGAGATCACCCAGAACGGAATCCACAGCATCACGCAGGCCGGGATTGTTCTTGGGGAAGGCAATTCCATAAGCCACACGACCGATCGGCGGCCCAACGAGCTTCAGATCATCCGACCGGTAATAAAGGGCAATAGGCTCATCAATCAGAATGGCATCAAGACGTCCGTTCTTCAGGTCAGAAAACAGATTTGTCTCTTCATCATAAGAGCGCACATTGGCCGGATCGTGATCCAGCAGAAGACGCTCGGCAGCCGTGCTCTTGATGGTCCCGACCACATGGCCTTTCAGGGCATCAAGCGTGTCCAGCCCTTTTTCATCATTCCGCAGGACAATCCGATCCACCGTCACATAATAGGGCCGGGAAAAAAGCACGGCAGCCTTATGCTCCGGCGTCATCTCGATACCATCAATGACCAGGGCATACAGGTCCCGTGAAAGGCCGGGGATCAGCCCGTCCCAGCCATTCTGTACGAAACGCCCATGCCGTCCCATCCGGGCGCTGATGGTCTGCATCAGGTCATATTCAAAACCTGTCATCCGCCCTTCATGGGCTGGATCGTGAAAGACGTAAGGCACGTTGGCCTCTCCGTCCGACGCCCAGGGAAGGTCCCTGTCATCCGTAGCACCGGGAACCCGCAGGGAAGCTACTGCTGGAGTACCGCCTTCAGCCCAGGCAGGAGCGGACAGACCTGCCATACCCCACAGCCCGAACAGGGCCAGAGCCAGCGCAAACATCACACGCTTCATCACCGTGCCCCCATTCATCAAAGGAGTGTCCGCAGGAAACGCCGGGTTCCTGCCTCACGCGGGTTGGCGAACATCACATCGGGGTCGCCACTTTCCACAATCTGTCCAGCTTCCATGAACAGCACACGGTCCGAGGCCGCCCGGGCGAAACGCATGTCGTGCGTCACGACGAGCTGGGTCATGCCTTCTGCATCCAGCGCCCTCATGACAGACAGCACCTCTTCGGAAAGTTCCGGGTCCAGAGCGGATGTCGGCTCATCATACAGCATGACGGAAGGCTTCATCGCCAGAGCCCGGGCAATGGCCGCACGCTGCTGCTGCCCGCCGGACAGACGGTCCGGGTAACGGTTCTTCACGGCGGCAAGGCCAACCTTCTCCAGCAGTTCGCAGGCAACATGCTTCGCCTGCGTCTCACTCATGCGTTTGACCTGCATGGGGGCCAGCATGACGTTCTCCAGCACCGTGCGATGTGGAAACAGGTTGAAGGACTGGAAGACCATGCCCACATGGCTGCGCAGACGGTGGGCCTGAACCTCGTCCGCACGGCGCCATGAGCCCGTACTGGCCACGGTCACATCCTCAACCCGCACCTCTCCGGCATCAGGATGTTCCAGAAAATTGAGACAGCGGAGGAACGTTGATTTCCCACAGCCGGACGGCCCGATGATGGAAATCAGCTCCCCACGTTCCACTTCCAGAGAAATTCCCCGCAGAATTTCATTCCCGGCGAAAGACTTGGCGATACCGGTCGCCTTCAGCACCCAGTCAGTCAGTTCCGAACATCCTCCTGCACGCTACAACATGGACAACCATCCTGTAGTCATTCACCATGCGCTTTCTTAACCATAACCACCCTTCAAGCAAAACATCCTTTTCTGTATTTTCCACCCGGAAGGGCATATTTTTCTCCCGGACCTTCCCCAGGCCCCTTCCAGCTCCACATGAAACATCACCATGGCCTCCAGCACCTCATGCCCGCCTGCCTCTCCACCACAATCCCTTCTCCGGCTGGATCATGTCCGGCTGGAGCGGGCAGGACGCTGTCTGGTCCCTGATCTCTCCCTGAACCTCGCTACCGGTGATGCCCTACTCCTTACCGGGCCAAATGGTACGGGCAAGTCATCACTTCTGCGGCTGATGGCAGGGCTGTGTCCCCCTGCTGGAGGCACAGTGACCCGCCGGGCCGACATTGCCTGGCTTGGCCCTGCTGACGCCCTGAAATCCACCCTGACGGTCGAGCAGAATCTCTGTCTCTTCATGCCTCATGGGACAGAAACCATCCATGCTGCCCTGAAGCGTCTGGCGCTGGCCCATCTTCTGGACTGCCCTGTCCGCCTGCTCTCGCTGGGGCAGAAACGTCGTGTAGCCCTGAGCCGCCTGCTGCTCCTTCCCGATGCCCGGCTGTGGCTGCTGGATGAGCCTGCCAATGGTCTGGATGCTGCCAGCCTTGCCCTGCTGGAGACCCTGCTGGCAGAGCATCGTGCCCGTGGGGGGGCCGTGGCCATTGCCTCCCATGCGCCACTATCCCTACCGGGCAGCCAGCACCTCACACCCGGCATGGTGGCACCATCCATCACGCCAGACCTGACCATGCAAACCCCGCCAGTGCATGAGGAGCCAACCTCGAAAAAAACCCTTCATCCATTGCTCCTGCATCTGCGCCGGGAGCTGCATCTGGCCCGCCTGAACGGTGCCGAAACCGTAGGGGGGCTGCTGTTCCTGACAGTCTGCAGCACACTTTTTCCTCTTGCCCTCGGCCCCACCCCCGCCCTGCTCCAGCAGACCGGCCCGGCCATTCTGTGGGTCTGTACCCTGCTGGCCTCACTCCTGCCGCTGGAGCGCCTCTATGATGAAGATGCGGAAGACGGATCACTGGACATGCTCCAGATCACCCTGCACCCTGCCTTCATTGCGCTGGGGAAAATGTTCGCCCACTGGGTGACAGGTGGACTGCCCATCCTGTTGGCCACCCCTCTGCTGGCCCTGTTCTTCCAGCTGCCAGCCCATAACCTGACGGTGCTCATGCTCAGCCTTACTCTGGGCAGCCTGACCCTCTCTCTCACAGGGGGCATGACAGCGGCCATAACACTAGGAGCACGCCGCAACAGCCTTCTGCTCCCCGTGCTGACACTGCCGCTGATGACTCCTGGTCTCATCTTCGGCACACTGGCCTGCACCACCCCGACAGGAACAGCCTGTACGGCCAATCTGAGCCTTCTGGCGGCCCTTTTCCTTCTGGCCCTGCCGGGCTGCCCCCTCATCGCTGGAGCCAGCCTGAAAGAAGCACGGGGCTGACCATAAAAAAAGCCGCTCCCTGCTACGGGAACGGCTTTCTGAACGGACAGGCCGAAGCAGAAATCTTCAGGCTTTATCGGCCTGAAGTTTTGCCACGAAATTCTCCAGCCAGTGAATGGTATATTCACCCTTCTGGAACTCCGGGTCTGCCAGAATTTTCTGATGCAAAGGGATGACCGTCTTCACCCCCTCCACAACACACTCCGTCAGGGCCCGCTGCATGCGGCTGATGGCCAGCGCACGGGTGGGAGCATGAACGATCAGCTTGGCAATCATGCTGTCGTAATAGGGAGGCACCCTGTAACCGGCAAAGAGCGCACTGTCCATACGGACACCAAGACCACCGGGAGCATGGAACACCTTGACCGTCCCCGGGTTGGGCGCAAAGGTTTCCGGGTCCTCGGCGTTGATGCGGCACTCGATGGCATGGCCGTTCATCACGATGTCTTCCTGCCGGTAGCTCAGCTTTTCACCAGCGGCCACACGGATCTGCTCCCGCACGAGGTCCACATCGCAGACCATTTCCGTCACCGGATGTTCCACCTGAAGGCGGGTATTCATCTCAATGAAGCAGAACTGCCCGTCCTGATACAGGAACTCGAGCGTACCGGCATTGCGATACCCCATGCGTGACAGGGCATCCGTAACAGTTTTGCCAATCTCGTTGCGCTGCTCTGGCGTGATGACGGGGGAACCGGCTTCCTCCAGCAGCTTCTGATGGCGACGCTGGAGGGAGCAGTCACGCTCCCCGAAATGCACGACATTGCCGTGCGTGTCACCCATGATCTGAAGCTCGATATGACGGGGCTTGTCGAGATATTTCTCCAGATAGACCTCGTCATTGCCAAAAGCGGCACGGGCTTCCGTCCGGGCCACGCTCCAGGCTTCCTCCAGCTCATCAGCTGTCTGGGCTACCTTCATGCCACGACCACCACCACCGGCAGCGGCCTTGATGAGCACCGGATACCCGACACGGGCCGCAACTTCCCGGGCCTCGTCCAGGCTCCGCAGGGCCCCGTCCGACCCGGGCACCAGCGGCACGCCGAGGGCCTCCATGGTCGTTTTGGCGGTGATCTTGTCACCCATCATGCGGATGTGCTCGGCTGTCGGGCCAATGAAGGCGATGCCGTGCTCCTCCACCGTTTCGGCGAATTCCGCATTTTCGGAAAGGAAGCCATAGCCCGGATGGATGGCCTCTGCTCCGGTGATGGTGGCGGCAGAAAGAATAGCCGCCACATTCAGGTAAGAATCACGGGAGCTTGGCGGCCCGATGCAGACAGCCTCATCGGCCAGACGCACATGCATGGCGTCAGCATCTGCCGTGGAATGCACCGCCACCGTCTTGATGCCCATCTCCCGGCAGGCGCGCAGCACCCGCAGGGCAATCTCGCCACGATTGGCTATCAGGATCTTGGAAAACATCACTCGATGATCGCCAATGTTGCCCCGAATTCAACCGGATCGCCAGATGCCACGCAGTAGCGGACCAGCTTGCCTGCACGCGGTGCCTTGATCTGGTTGAAGGTCTTCATCGCCTCGATGAGCATGATGGTCTGCCCGGCAGCGACCTGGCCTCCTTCCTGCACGAACGGAGGGGAGGAGGGGTCCGGTGTCAGATAGGCCACGCCCACCATCGGGCTGGGAACAGCGCCAGGATGGGATGACGGGTCTGCCGGGGCCACGGCCTCTTCCGCCACGGGGGCGGGAGCCGCAGCAGGAGCAGCGGCCACGGGAGCAGCCGCAGCCTGTACGGTCACATTCCGGGCAACACGAAGGCGGCTGTCGCCTTCGGAAACTTCAATCTCGGTCAGGCCTGTATCCGTCAGGATATCGGCCAGTGCCCGAATGGCCTCCTTGTCCACGAGCATACGGCTCATCCTTCATCCTCAATCATATCTGCCACCGCCTGGAGAGCATGGGCATACCCGCGTATCCCCAGCCCGCAGATGACTCCACGGGCTGCCTGTGAAACATACGTGTGATGACGAAATGCTTCCCGGCGATGAATGTTAGACATATGCACCTCAATCACTGGCAGCTCAACAGCCAGCAGCGCATCAAGCAAAGCAATCGATGTGTGCCCATAGGCCGCAGGATTTATGACAATACCGCTTGCACGGCCCCGGCATTCCTGCACCCATGACACAAGCTCCCCCTCGCCATTGGTCTGGCGGAAGTCGATCGTCACATCGAGCCGCTCCGCAGCCTGAAGGCACAGCTGCTCCACATCATCCAGTGTGGCTTCGCCGTAAATCTCAGGCTGCCGCAGCCCCAGCATATTCAGGTTCGGTCCGTTCAGGACAACAATAAGAGGTCGCTTCATCCGAACGGCTGATAGCACCTTCATCTTCATCAGGTAAAGCCACTTCTTTTACAGTCTGGCACCGCAATCTTCATATGTTATCCAATAGTTTACAATCATCTGGACGCCCACGCTGGCCCATCTGTTCAAGTTGTGACACACTCGGGATGACCATCAACAATATCCGTGGGTAACATGAAGGCAAACACACCTTTCCCTGCTTCCATGGAAGCTATCGTCCCTCATGGGCGGAACAGGCGGTTCCCCTTCATAGCCTCTACCCTGCCGTGTCTGATCATTCTTGCATGTCTGGGGCATGTCGCCTCCAGCCCATCCGCTCTGGCGGCCGGGATGTCATCAGACGTGGAGAAGACGGAAGAAGCTGCACTCCCTCCCACGCAAAGCGGGCTGGCCAGCTGGTATGGCGGCAAAAAGCTGATCGGAAAACGGACTGCCAGCGGCGAACGCTTCAGCCCCGATGCGCTGACGGCCGCCCATCCGTCCCTCCCTCTGGGAACGAAACTGCTGGTCCATTCATCCGTCACGGGCCGATCTGTCATCGTGAGGGTCAATGACCGCGGGCCAGCCGACGGCGACCGCATCATCGACCTCTCGCAGGGGGCTGCGGCCAGCCTGGGAATCATGAATCACGGTGTCAGCCACATCACCATAACGGTCCTTCCCCGCCGCCGCTCCCGTTTCCGCCACCCTACCGACATGCACGAGATTCTTCAGGACCAGGCCCGTCAGGCCGAAAAAATCGCACAGGACAGCCCGCTCCGGTAACCGGCAGCTCCTCAGTGATCCGCTGGCCTGACGGGGATTCCCATTTCCTTGCGGACGATCCGCCGGTAGCCCCGCTCCTCCAGCTCGGCATTCAGCACGGCGCCAAACAGCACGACATACGCACTGACAAAAAGCCACATCATGACAGCCGCCACGGCACCCAGTGGCCCATACGTCGTACCATAACTGGCAAAGTGCGAGACGTACCACGAAAAACCAATGGACACGCCAACCCAGAGCAAGGTCGCCAGAAACGCACCGGGCAGGATCCAGCGCCATGATGTCATGCGCTCCCGGCACGGGGCGATACGATACAGCACGATCAGCGCCATGAAGACGAAACAGAGCATGATGGAAGGGGCCAGCCAGTGAACGAGAACGGGCGTGCCCTGCTCCACCAGAAAATGGAGCGATGGCGGCAGGCTATCTATCGTCACCCCCACATAACTCAGATAGCGTGGCAGATAATCCACGATGGCCGGAGCCGCCACCATGAGCGCCAACGTCAGGCAGGCCCCTATCACGGCCAGAAGAGTTGTGCCGAAGGCCAGAACCTGAAAATGCAGGAAACCACGAGTTTCCCTGGCATGATAGACGATGTTCAGGGCAGACAGGATGGACTTGCTGCTGGCCGTGACGGACCAGAGAGCCACCAGCAGGGAAAAAACCAGCCCCAGGGTCAGTGAGGACTGAGGCTGAGTCACCAGCGCATGGATCCTGTCGAAGATCATCTCATAGGCGGCAGGAGGGAGCATATGCCTGACGACACGCAGCTGCTCTTCTGCCGTCTGTACGTCAAAAGCCAGCCCATAGACAGAGATCAGCGCCGTCAGGGCGGGAAACAGCGACAGGGTTGCAAAGAAGGCGCATCCCGCCGCACTGAGGGACGTCTGGCTGTCTCCGCTGTTGCTCAGGACCTGCCTGAACGTGGCCCAGAGGCCTTTTGGTGGTGGCGGAGGCTCCAATGGCATCTCGATCTTGTCGGGCACGGGGTGCGCTTTTCCTCTCCCTGCGAGGCCGTGACAGCAAGATCACGGCTCCATCATCACACTTTCTCCAGTTCAGCCTGAATACGGTTCCAGCGTTCGATATTGTTCTGGGCATCCCTGACAAAGGCGGATTTTTTCACCCCTCCAAGGAAAATACGCTGCATCAACCATCCCAGACCACGGGTAGGCCGCTCAAACTGAATGAACAGTATGCCACGCACCTCATCGGTGTTGTTCTGCACCGTATGCCGGTAGGTATCATCAAAGATGAACAGCCTGCCATCATCCCAGTGCAGCGTGTGATCTGCGACCTTGATCCAGCAATTATCACGATCTCGTGGAACCCCCAAGCCCTGATGTGCATTCAGCATCCCTTTGGTAACCCCTTTATGGGGTGGAATTTCCCCACCGGGCTCCAGAACAGAGAACAGGGCGGAACAGAGACCCGGAATCCCGGCCACAAGCTGGGCCGTAACAGGGGCCTTGGCACAATTCTCTGGAACAGGAATGCCGTAGCCGTACAGAAAAAATGACTTCCAGCGGCTGTCCGGCGCAATGCGCTCATGATCGGGCGAAAGGTCACGCAGGGGCGGAATTTTCTCACGCTCAGCCATGATGGCCTGAAACTCTTTCTGCATCAGCGGGGCAGCCTTCTCCAGGGCCACCGCCCAAGGAAACAGGCCATTGTCCAGCAGAGGTGTATTGGGGACCAGTGACCCTCTGGCAATCAGGGCATTGAACAAGGGGCGCAGCGCCTTGCCAACCCGCACAAGAAAGGGGCGTTTTTTCTTATCGTCATGACCTACCGTCATCATGTCCTCCATTAGCAGAAAACACATCAAACCAGTCCACGCAGACGTTACACTGTTACCAGAACAGTTTTCTTAACTGAAAGTCACCCTATCGACATGGCATCTACCGGCCATGACTGACCCCACTCAACAACACACTGAATTTTAATAAAAATCCTTCCTGAACAGAGCGCTCCCTTCCCGTCCCCTCCTGCTGAATGGCTGGCTTGACATCACTTTTTTGTGATGAGAACCATACCCGGAAGCCACCCTTCAGTTTCCCCTTGCATTGAAAAAAAATCTGGGCATTGTCACGCACTCCACGCAGCAACGCACGTGCCACTGGCCCTCATGAGGTTACGCAACGACGTCAAGCGCTCTGGCCCCGTATCCCCTTGCCTGCAGGGGGCAGGCGGAATCCCGCCGGTCCGTTCGACCGTTTCGCAACATCTCCCCCGACCGGGGAGAATTTATAGGGGACGTGAGTATCATGACTCCCAGAATCGCCCGTTTTCTCACCGAACAAAAACCCGCCACCCCTTGCCTTGTCGTGGACCTAGACTGCGTACGCACGCAGTACCACGCCCTGCACGATGCCCTTCCCTCTGCCCGGATCCATTACGCCGTAAAGGCCAATCCGGCACCAGCGATCCTGAAGGAGCTGCATGCCCTCGGCTCGTTCTTCGACATCGCATCCCCCGGAGAGATCGACATCTGCCTGCAAGCAGGCATTCCGGCGCAGAAGCTTTCTTTCGGCCACACCGTCAAGACAGTGCGCTCCATTGCCTATGCCCATCAGAAAGGCCTGACACTCTATGCATTCGACTGCATGGAGGAGCTGGAAAAACTGGCAGAACACGCCCCCGGCTGTGAGGTTTTCTGTCGGCTGGGAGTTCTCAATACCGGGGCACAGTGGCCGCTCTCCCGCAAGTTTGGCACGACGCCGGAAAGCGCTTTTACCCTGTTGCAGAAAGCCCGTGAGCTGGGCCTGAAACCAGCTGGCCTGTCTTTCCATGTCGGTAGCCAGCAGACCAGCACGACAGCCTATGCCGACGCCATTGCTCAGGCTGCCGAAATCTGCCACCGCCTCCAGAAGCAGGGCATCACGCTGGACTTCATCAATATGGGCGGGGGCTTTCCAACCTATTACAACAGCCCCATCCCCAGCATCGACCAGTTCGGCACGACCATAACGGAGGCCATGGCAGCGCATTTCCCACAAGGGGCCCCCCGCATTCTGCTGGAGCCGGGCCGCTACATGGTTGGCAGTGCGGGAATCGTGCATACCGAGGTCGTGCTGGCCAGCAGGCGGGGCGGTGAGGACAACACTCCCCGCTGGGTCTATCTGGATATCGGCCGCTTTGGTGGTCTGGCGGAAACAGAAGGCGAATCCATCCGCTATATCTTCCAGACACCCCATGACGACACCACGAGCAGCCGCTCACCCTGCATCCTGGCCGGGCCGACATGCGACAGCATGGACGTGCTATACGAGAAAAATCCCGTTCCCCTGCCAGAAGAGCTCAAGGCAGGAGACAGGATCAACATCCTCGCCACTGGTGCCTATGTGTCCACTTACTGCTCGACCGGGTTCAATGGCTTTCCACCACTGGATGAACATTACATCTGACCCTTCCGCAGGGCAGGAGACGACCATCCAGCATCAGCCAGCCCGTTACGGGCTGGCTGCATCAAGCGATTGCAGCGACACGAGCCGCCGATAGGCCCCGTCCTTCAGAGCCATCAGACTCTCGTGCGTGCCATCCTCAACGATCTGCCCCTGATGAAATACCAGAATCCTGTCCAGGTCACGCACGGTGGCCAGACGGTGCGCCACAACCAGTACGGTGCGTGTTTCCATCAGGCGGGTCATGGCCTCCTGCACCAGCATTTCTGATTCAGAATCGAGGCTTGCCGTGGCTTCATCAAAAATCACAATCGGCGCATCAACCAGAAAAGCCCGGGCAATCGCCACGCGCTGGCGTTCTCCCCCGGAGAGCTTCACGCCACGTTCACCAACCAGCGTCTCATACCCTTCGGCAAGACGGGTGATGAATCCATCAGCATTGGCAAGCCGTGCCGCCTGCTCTATCTCCTCCCGGGTGGCATCAGGCCGACCATAGGCAATGTTCTCAGCCAATGTTCGGTGGAACAGCATGGGTTCCTGCGGGACAAGCGCAATCTGGCGCCGCAGGCTCTGCTGGGTGACGTAAGCAATATCCTGCCCATCAATCAGAATATTGCCACCATCCACATCATACAGACGCTGCAACAACCGTGTCAGCGTCGTCTTGCCCGACCCGGACGCCCCGACCAGGGCCACACGGCTCCCCGGTGCGATCCTCAGCGACAGCCCCTGATAGATCGGCTTTTCCTGGGATGGATACCGGAAACTCACATCCAGAAGGACAATCTCCCCCGCCGTCACCTCCAACGGAATGGCACCGGGGATATCCCGGATGGCCGGTTCGCTCGAGAACAGCCCGACGAGTTCTTCCATCTCATTGACCGACCGCTGAACCTGGCTCACCTGCTGCCCCAGATCCCGCAGATAACCCTGGATGAGGAACATCATCGTCAGCACATAGGCCACATCACCCGGCCCGGCCATACCACGCCACCAGAGCAGCACAGCCAGACCAATCATCACCACACGCATCAGCAGCGTATAGGACGCCTGAAAGTTGGCGCTGTTCGTCCCCCGATACCAGCTGTAATAGGTCTTGTCCGCCCACGTGCGGGCTACGGCATGGAGCTGCCGCTCCTCCCGTTCCTCCGCCCCGAAGCTCTTCACCACCGCATTGCAGGTAATGGCATCCCCCAGCACGGCCCCCATCCTGGAATCACAGGCGTTGGATATCCGGGCTGTTGGCGCCACATAACGCATAGCCAGCCAGATGGACATGCAGGCAAACAGCCCGACCATCACGGCCAGCACCAGCCCCATGAGGGGCGCCCGCACCAGCAGGACTAGGGTCGTCCCCAGCAGGACCAGAACCTCTGGCGTAATGAGCAGGAGAAGCGTGTCATCCAGCGTATCAATGGCCCAGATTCCCCGGGTGATCCGCCGCACGGTAGAGCCCGCAAAATTGTTGGCGTGCCAGTCTGACGAGAAACGCTGCACCCGGGCGAAAGCATCATCCAGCACCCGGCGCATGACAGCAAGGCTGAGTTTGCTGATCCCCAGATAGGAAGACCGCCGGCCCATGACGCCCACCAGCCCCAGAACCAGCAGCCCGCTGACCATGAGCAGGGCATCATGCAGCAAAGCCTCCCGGCCACCAGCAGCCGATGAGGCAGATGTCGTTGTGGAAATATCACCCACTAGGCGACCAGCCAGAAGAGGAGTGCATATATCAGCTACCGTGGCCAAGGCCACACCGCCCAGCGTCCATGCCAGCATGGCAGGCTGGCCAAGCCAGCGCTTCACCACAAAAGCCAGTATCGCCCCAAAGGAGAGTTTCTTCATGCTGTCCCGTCCATCCCCATTTTCTGCCACGTCTGCCTTTTCCTCCTTCAAAACCTGTCAGACCACACCCGGCCCCTCCGCTTGAAGAAAAACCCGACTCCCCTTAGGAACGGACAGAGTTTTTCCCATAATGGCCGGACCCACCATACCCTCATGGCTTCTACCAGCACGCCCCGCACACGCTCGACCAGCTCCCAGCCCCGCATGAGCCTGAAGGCCGTCCGCGCCTTTCTGGCCGCGCTGGAGAAAGCACACCCGGACGCCCGCAGCGAGCTGATCTATCACAACACGTTCGAGCTGCTCGTCAGTGTCGTGCTTTCAGCACAGGCAACGGATGTTTCCGTCAACAAGGCCACCCGTGCCCTGTACGAAGAAGCCCCCGACCCTGCCAGCATGGCCGCACTGGGTGAAGAAGGCATTGCCAGACATATCCGCACCATAGGCCTCTGGCGCTCAAAAGCCCATAACGTGGCCCTGCTCTGCCAGCAGCTTCTGGAAAAACATGACGGGCAGGTCCCCGGAAGCCGGGAAGAGCTGGAAGCCCTGCCCGGCGTGGGTCGGAAAACAGCCAATGTCGTCCTCAACATCGCCTTCGACCAGCCAACCATGGCTGTCGATACCCATATTTTCCGCCTCGGCAACCGTACTGGCCTCGCACCGGGCAAGACCGTCCGTGCCGTGGAGGATGAGCTGGTCCGCCGCATCCCCAAAGAGATGCTCCGCCCTGCCCATCACTGGCTCATCCTGCATGGCCGCTATGTCTGCAAGGCCCGCACACCGGAATGCTGGCGCTGCCCCGTCACCGAATGGTGTCTCTACAGGGAAAAGAACAAAATACCCCCCAAGCGCTGAGCAGGCCACAAGCTTCTCCTCCCAAAAAGCCTTCATATCAAGGCCTTTATTTTATCTTAAAAGTCTATAAAAGACCTTTTGTGTCTAATTTTACGATCAAACCATGAGATAGACCATGCCATCGCCTCGACTGGAAGAGACGGCCATCGTTTTTGGCACGAATGGCAAAGACCTCTGGGCCACGCTCTGTGCCATCCAGTCCGTCGTGGATCACAATCCCCGCACGAAGCTCGATTTCCACATCCTCCACACCAATGTGGCGCCAGCCCTCCAGCTCATCATCAGTGACCTGTTCCGAACAGAATACAGCCTGCTGACCTTTCACGATGTCGGACAGAAAGCCGCAGCCCTGCGCCTGCACACCCATCAACGATGGCGCAATGAATGTTTCTATCGCTGCTATCTCCCGGTGCTGTTCCGGGATGATGTCCATGTGCTCTGGCTGGACAGTGCCCTGCTCGTTACCGGACCATTGCCCCCCCTGTTGAACCGTTTTCCCCGGCAGGCCGCCATCGGTGCCGTGGCCGACCCTGTCGCCCAGATTCTCCGCCAGCATGAAGTGCCCATCCATACCCTGCTGGGCGATGCTCCCGCTGCCGGGCTGCCCGATGTCTCCCTGCCCGACTATACCCGCCAGCATCTCTCCCTTGCCCGGCCGGAAGACTACTTCAACAGCAGCATGATGCTGCTCCGCCCCCGGCTCATCTCACCGTCGCAGATAAACCGCTGCTTCACCCTTGCCACACGCCCCTATCTCTGCCCGGGGACAGACATCCTCAATCAGGTCTTCCACGACCATGTCCATCTCCTGCCCGAACGCTGGAACTTCCTGACCGGCAAGCTGACGGAAAATCTCTGCCTGCATCTCCCGGAACCATGGAAGAAACGCCGGGAAAGCGAACGGCTGAAACGCTGCATCATCCAGTTCCCCGAGGGGACCAAACCGTGGGAAGACCCGGCATTGCCTGGTGCCAGCCATTACCGGCGCCTCTCCGCTGCCCTGGAGCAGCGCCTCAGCCGCATTGCCCCGCCACTGATCCGTACATTGTGCGGGTCCTGATTCCCCTTCACTCAGCCGGAGCTGGTGGCAGGGGCACGACATTCTGGAACGCTCCTTCGCCGGTCCAGAGGCGATCCCCCTGCACCATTCTGTCCGACACGAGCCTGATACCACCCGCCCCCGTCCCATAAACGGCCCAGCTTCCTTCCCGCCGCAGATCAGCCGGACCAAGCTGCCGGACAGACGGACAGAGAGGATGCTGTCCGCCCATACGTATCTCCAACACAACATCCTGGCATGATGCCTCTCCACCACGCTCCGGCCCGGCAACCCCACGCCACAAAACCAGCCGATCATTCCCAAGGCGTAGATGACAGAGACCTGCCGCACAGTCCGGCTGCCCCAGCCCTCTGACATTCCAGCCCAAGGCACGCTGCATCTCCTGTCGGACCAGCCCGCTACCAGGGCGCCCCTCCATCACCCTCATGGCCCCTTCCTGCCGGACAGCCAAACCGGCACCCTGCTCCACCAGCAGCATCACGGGCCGGTCCACCAGCCAGGGTGCTGAAAGCGCCACAGCCATCACACCCACGCCAGCAAACCGGCCCCATCCCCGCCACAGACACATCACGGTCAGCCCCAGCAGATACAGCCCCACCCCCCAGGCCGGAAAAGACGGCACCGGCAATGATGCAAGCGGAGCCGCCGCCACACACCCTGCCAACCAGCCGATACCCTTTATGCCCCACCCCATCACGTGCAGTGGCCCCGAAGAAAGGCCAAATGGCATCAGCAGCAGGGCCACAATCCCGGCAGGCATCACCCAGACACCCATCAAGGGGACTGCCAGAAGATTGGCCATGACAAACCATGGCTGGAAGGCGCCGAAATACGCCATGCTGAGCGGCAGGGTCGCCAGTCCGGCCAGCAGGGAGGTCAGAACAAGGGCCACCAGCAGAGCTGCCCCCCGCCGCCAGAGAGGCGGAGCCTGCCGCCCATGATGCCCTCCCAACCGGAACAGCCAGTTCCGCCATGATTCGTGACCCGCAATCAGAGCCATCACAGCTGCGAAAGACATCTGGAAGGAAACATCCAGCACCAGAACAGGAGACATCACCTCCAGCACCAGGCAGACCAGAGCCAGCCCCCGCATGGAAACGGCCCGCCGCCCCAGCAGCAGGGCCAACACGGCCAACCCCGCCATGCCCAGCGCTCTCAGCCCCGGCACATGCAACCCTGTCAGCACCACATAAACCACCCCGGCCCCAAAAGAGACCAGCATGGCAACCTCACGACAGGGCCAGTAGGCCGACAGGCGCTGCGACAGGCTGAGGCAACGTCTGACCGTGGCAAACACCAGCCCCATCACCAGCCCCAGATGCAGGCCCGCCACGGCCAGAAGATGCGCCAGCCCGGCAGCCGCATAGCTCTGCCTCGTCTCGGCAGAAAGACGGCCCGTTTCGCCACACAGCACGGCGGATGCCACCGCTCCCACCTGCCCCGGCAGGGCCGCTCCGATCATCCAGGCCATTGTCTGCCGCAGGTGGACCAGCCTGTCCTCCAGACGGCCCACAACACCACCTGCCGGTGCAGCTCTCAGCGGCAAGGGCGGTGAGAGGGCCAGTCCCGCTCCGGCACGTCCAGCAAACCAGGCCGCACGCTGCCCATCATGCCCTCCCGGCCAGAGCGGTGGGGGCGGAGAGCGCAGAAGCGCCCGTATCCGCACAGGCTGGCCTGTCACCAACGCCATCAGGCCATCTTCCTGCCCTTCTCTGGGCAGAAAGGTGACAGTCACCCGCCGTTGCAGGGGCGCCATGCCATTCCACCATGGAGAGTCGAACACGGCCCCCTCCACCACCACATGCCAGCTGGGCTTCTGCCCTTCATGTCGGCCTGGAACAGGTTCCAGAGCCGCCAGCCGTCCTTCCAGCCAGACCGATTCCATGGGCAGGAGCGGCATGGGGGACTGCCGGACAGCCTGCCCCCAGGCCAGCAGAAACCCCAGGCCAATCGCCAGGAGGCCACTTCCCAGACAATGCCCCAACACCTGCCAGTGTGCCGCCTGTTCCGTCCCGGCCACCATCCAGCGGCAGCAGGCCAGCAACACCAGCCCCATGCCCGCCAAACCACCCATCATCAGGCCTGTGCTCCACGCAGGTTCTGCCGGCAGGGCAAAATACCCCACAATGCCCAAGGCTACACCGACAGGCAGCCAGCAGGTCAGGCGACTGCCCTGACGGGCCAGCCCCGACGCTACCATCCTGAGTACAGCCTGCCCCATCATCCTCCGCTCTGCCGCCTCCTGCATCCACCCCTGGCCCGTCCATTCCACAAGTGCCGCTGCCTGTGATAAAGCCCATGATGACACATTGAAGTGGATGGCCCGACCCATCCCGGCATGTTATAAGGCCTGCTCATGAAGATCCGTACCCGTTTTGCCCCCTCGCCCACCGGCCTGCTCCATATCGGCAACGCCCGTGCTGCCCTGTTCAACTATCTCTTCGCCCGTCATCACGGTGGAGAATTTGTCCTGCGCATCGAGGATACAGACCGGGAACGCTCCACCCAGCACGCCGTGGACGTCATTTTTGATGGCCTGAAATGGATGGGACTGGACTGGGATGGAGAGCCTGTCTTCCAGGCCAGCCGGCAGGACCGTCATGCCGAGGTCGTGGCCCAGCTCATGGAAAAGGGCATGGCCTACCGCTGCTACTGCACGCCCGAAGAGCTGGCCGCCATGCGGGAGAAGGCCCGGGCCGAGAAACGCCCGCCCCGCTATGATGGCACATGGCGTGACCGTGACCCGTCCGAAGCCCCAGAAGGCGTGCCTTATGCCATCCGCCTCAGGGCTCCGAAGGAAGGCGAGACCATCATCAGGGACCATGTGCAGGGCGAGGTGCGTGTCGCCAATGCGGAAATGGATGACCTCATCCTGCTCCGCTCCGACGGGACACCGACCTATCTGCTCGCCGTGGTGGTGGATGACCACGACATGGGCATCACGCACGTCATGCGGGGTGACGACCACCTGACAAACACCTTCCGTCAGGCCATGATCTACCGGGCCATGGGCTGGGACCTTCCGGAGTTCGCCCATCTGCCCCTCATCCACGGGCCGGATGGAGCCAAGCTCTCCAAACGTCATGGTGCACAGTCCGTCGTGGACTTCCGTGAGGAAGGCATCCTGCCGGAGGCCCTCTGCAACTATCTGCTGCGCCTCGGCTGGGGACATGGCGATGCCGAGGTGCTGGACCGTGAGGAACAGATCAGGCTTTTCGACATGGACGGCATCGGCCGCTCTCCCTCCCGGATGGATTACGTCAAGCTCAGCCACCTCAACGGCATCTGGATGCGCCGTGCCGATGACGAGCGGCTGACGGCCCTTGTCATGCAGCGTCTGGAGCGACGTGATGACCTTGACCATGACGAGACGGTCCGTGCCCGTGTGCTTGCCCTCATGCCGGGGCTGAAGGAACGGGCAAAGACGGTCGTGGAGCTGGCCGACAACGCCGCCTTCGCCGGGCTGCGCCTGCCGCTGACCATCACCCCCAAGGCGGAAAAGCATCTGGGCGAGGAAGGCCGGAAGGTTCTCGCCGGGCTGGAGGAAAAACTCGCCGGGCTGGAACCTTTCACGGCAGAAGGGATCGACAGCACGCTGCGGGCCTTCGCTGCCGAGCATGAGCTGAAACTGGGTGCCGTCGCCCAGCCGCTCCGTGCTGCCATGACAGGTACCACGACATCGCCCGGAATCGACCTCACGCTCGCCGCATTGGGCCGGGATGAGGTTCTCGCCCGCATCCGGAGTGTCCTGTCCGCATGAACCCCACACACCACACGCCCCATCTTCTCGGCATTGAAGGCATGACAGAAAAGGACATCACGCCTTTTCTGGACCTCGCCGAGAGCTATGCCCTGCTCAGCCGTTCCCGCAATGCACCACGGGACGTGCTACAGGGCCGTACCGTCATCAATCTCTTCTTTGAGGACAGCACGCGCACGCGCACCAGCTTCGAGCTGGCCGCCAAGCGGCTGGGTGCCGATGTGGTGAACATGACCGTCGCCACAAGCTCGGTCAACAAGGGCGAAACCCTGCTGGACACGGCCTCCACCCTCAACGCCATGCACTGCGACCTGCTGGTGGTCCGCCATGCCCAGAGCGGTGCCCCGGCCCTGCTCTCGCAGAAGGTCGAGGCCAGTGTCGTCAATGCCGGGGACGGGATGCACGAGCACCCCACGCAGGCCCTGCTGGACGGCCTGACCATCCGGCGGCATTTCGGCCGCCTCAGCGGGCTGAAAATCGCCATATGCGGCGACATCGCCCACAGCCGTGTGGCCCGGTCGGACATTCACCTCCTGCGGGCCATGGGCAACGACATCCATCTGGCAGGCCCCCCCACCCTGCTGCCCGGTGCCCTCGGCACGCTGGAAGGCGTCACCCTGCATCATGACATTGATGAGGCCCTGAAGGATGCGGACGTGGCCATGTGTCTCCGTGTCCAGCGGGAGCGCATGGGCAGCGGCCTTGTCCCCAGCGCACGGGAATATTTCTCCCTCTTCGGGCTGGACCGCCGCCGCCTCGCTCTGGCCAAGCCAGGAGCCTTGGTGATGCATCCCGGCCCGATGAACCGGGGTGTTGAAATTGCCTCCGATGTCGCCGATTCGCCACAGAGCGTCATTTCTGAACAGGTCGAGATGGGCGTGGCCGTCCGCATGGCTGTCCTCGACCGTCTTTCCCGCATGAAGAATCCCGCATGAGCAGCATCCTTTTTGAAAATGTCCGGCTGATTGACCCTGCCTCCGGGCGGGATGGCAAAGGGAGCCTGCTGGTCGAGAAAGGGCGCATTGCCGCCCTCGACCCAAAAGATGCTCCCAAGGCTGCCCGCATCGTGGATGGCAAAGGGGCTGTCCTCTGCCCCGGCCTCGTGGACATGCGGGCCAGCTTTGGCGAACCCGGAGCTGAATACCGGGAGAGCATTGATTCCGGTATTCAGGCTGCCGTGGCAGGAGGCATCACCTCCCTGGCCCTGCTCCCCGATACCGAGCCTGCCATCGACAACCCGGCACTCGTCCATTACATCCGCCGCCGTGGGGAAGAGACTGGTCTTGTCTCCATCTATCCCTATGGAGCCCTGACAAAAGGCTGCGCCGGAACGGACATGGCCGAAATCGGCCTGCTGAAAAAAGCCGGGGCCATCGGCTTCACCGACGGTGCCCGGGCCATTGCCGACACCAAGCAGATGCGCAACCTGCTGGCCTATTCCGGCTTTCTGGATACCGTCATTGTCCTCCACCCGGAAGATCCCTCCCTGGCCAAAGGGGGCTGCGCCACTGCCAGCCCGCAGGCCGTGAAAATGGGCCTGCCACAGATTCCCGCCTGCGCCGAGGCCATGATGATCGCCCGTGACCTTCGCCTTGCCGAACTGACGGGCGCACGCATCCATTTCGGGCATGTTTCCACCGGGGAAGCCCTCGGCCTGATTGCTGATGCCAAAAAGCGGGGCATCCGGGTCACCTGCGACACGGCACCGCCCTATTTCGCCATGACGGAGGCGGATATCGGGGATTTCCGCACCTACGCCAAGCTCTCCCCGCCGCTGCGGCTGGAAGCTGACCGGCAGGCCGTTCTGGCGGGTCTGGCAGACGGCACCATTGATGCCATCGCCTCCGATCACAGCCCGGCCGATGCAGATGACAAGCGTCTTCCCTTTGCCCAGGCCCGGGCTGGCGGGACCGGCCTCGTCACCCTGCTGGGTGTCACGCTTCAGGCTGGCCTGCCGCTGCTGGAGGCCCTGCGCCTGCTCACTGTGGCCCCGGCCCGTCTTCTGGGGCTGGAAGCCGGGACGCTGGCCGTCGGTGCCCCGGCAGACCTCTGCCTGTTTGACCCGGAAGAAGAATGGACCGTCACCGCGGGCAGCCTGCCCGGCCGGGCACAGAATACCCCCTTTGATGGCCGAAACCTCAAAGGACGTGTCCTGCGGACCTTCCGTCAGGGTCGTGAAGTCTTCACTGCCAAAGGTCTCCCTGCATGAGCGGCATCCTGACCTGGTCCCTCATGCCCCCCAGCCTGCCTGTCATCGCTCTGGGGGCCTATCTTCTGGGGAGCATCCCTTTCGGCCTCCTGCTCACCGCACTCAGTGGGCAGGGTGACATCCGGCGCATCGGTTCCGGCAACATCGGGGCCACCAACGTGCTGCGGACAGGCCGCAAAGGCCTCGCTGCGGCAACCCTGCTTCTGGATGCCTTCAAGGGGCTTCTGGCCGTCCTGCTGGCGGAGGCCCTCTCCCCTCACGACACGGCCCTGTGCCTCTCCGTAGCAGGGTGTGCCGCTGTCGTGGGGCACTGCTTCCCCATATGGCTCAGGTTTCGTGGCGGCAAGGGCGTTGCTACAGGCATCGGTGTTTTCTGGGGCATGTGCTGGCCGGTCGGGCTGCTCTGCACCCTGCTCTGGCTGGCTGGTGTCCGTCTGAGCAGGATTTCTTCCGTGGGGGCGCTTCTGGCTTTTCTGGCAGCACCGTTCCTGATGGTGGCCTTCTCTCTGGCACCCATCATGTCGGCCCGTCCCATTGCAGCAGCATGCATCACCCTGCTGATCCTCCTGCGCCATTACGGCAACATTGCCCGCCTCTGTAGCGGAACGGAACCCCGTGTCGGACAGAAATGAGCCAGCTGCATTATCAGAAGCCAACCTGACAGCAACGGAACGTCTGGCTCGATTGCGGCTGGCCCGCACAAAGGGCATTGGCAACGCCACATTCAGCCGGTTGATGGGCCTTTACGGCACGGCAGAGCAGGCCATTGCAGCGCTGCCTGCCCGTGCCCGCCTTTCCGGCTGTCCGGCGCCAGCCATTCCCTCCGCATCCCGCATGGAAGACGAAATTGCCTGGCTGGGAAAACGGGGAGGCCACCATCTGCTACGCTCCGATCCTGCCTATCCCCGCCTGCTGGCCGGACTGCCGAATGCTCCCGTACTTCTATTCACCCAAGGCAATACAGACCTGCTCTCCACGCCCTCCCTGGCCATTGTCGGGGCCCGCAAGGCCTCCAATCCGGCCCTGAAACTGACAGAGGAATTCGCCGCCGGTCTGGCAGAAGCCGGCCTGACTGTCGTTTCCGGTCTGGCCCGTGGAGTTGATGGAGCGGCCCACCGGGGAGCCCTGCCCTCTGGCCGGACCATTGCCGCCCTGCCCGGCGGGCTGGACATTACCTACCCTCCCGAACATGCAGGCTTGCAGGCCGCCATAGCCCAGCAGGGCTGCCTGATTACGGAATATCCTCCCGGCATGCCGGCCAATGCCCGCCATTTTCCACGGCGCAACCTTCTCATTGCCGGTCTGGCCCGTGGCTGCCTGCTGGTTGAGGCAGCCAGACGCTCCGGCACACTCATCACGGCCCGACTCGCTGCAACCTTCCAGCGTCTGCTCTTTGCCGTGCCTGGCTTTCCCGGCGATCCACGTTCCAGCGGCGGGAATGACCTGCTGAAACAGAATCAGGCCATACTGGTCGAGCAGGTTCAGGACATCCTGTCCGCCCTGGCAGACACGCCCTCACCAGACCCCGGACTGGCCCCATGGAGCAGGCCTCCCTCACGCCAGCCATCCCTTTTCACACTCACTGAAAAAGTACCGACCGCCCCGCCAGCTGCCCCCCGGAAAGCCCCTGCGGCCAGTCAATCATTACCGGAATCTGACGAAAAAAATATTCTCTCCCTGCTGGCGCATACCCCCTCCACTGTTGACGAGATTGCATCACGCTGTCAGTTGTCCATCTCAGCAGTTGCGGCAATACTCATCGAGCTGGAAATGAACGGAGCTGTCCAACGCCACGACGATGGGCAGATCAAACTTCCCAGCTAGCGGGCATCGGCCAGACAGCCTTACCACCAGGACACCAGAGACCGGGAAAGACTCATGGCAGTGAAGAATGTTGTGGTTGTAGAAAGCCCTGCCAAGGCAAAGACCATCAACCGTTATCTCGGCAGCGATTATACCGTCATCGCCTCCTTCGGCCATGTGCGGGACCTTCCTCCCAAGGATGGAAGCGTGCGCCCTGACGAGAATTTCGCCATGTCGTGGCAGACCGATGATCGTGGCTCGAAACAGATTGCCACCATTGCCAAGGCTCTCAAAGGGGCCAGCAAACTGATTCTCGCCACCGACCCGGACAGGGAAGGTGAGGCAATCTCGTGGCATGTCCGCAGTGCCCTCGAGGAAAAAAAGCTCCTCAAGGATATTGAGGTTGAGCGGGTCACCTTCAACGAGATCACCAAAAACGCCATCGCTGCGGCCATGAAGGCCCCCCGTACGCTGGACCGCCCCCTGATTGATGCCTATCTGGCCCGCCGTGCGCTGGACTATCTGGTCGGCTTCACCCTGTCTCCCGTTCTCTGGCGCAAACTGCCGGGCAGCCGCAGTGCAGGGCGTGTGCAGTCTGTCGCCCTGCGGCTGATCTGCGAACGGGAAGCGGAAATCGAGGTCTTCAAACCCCGGGAATACTGGAGTGTGGAAGGTCTCTTCACAACTCCCGCCAAGGCGGACTTCACCGCAAAACTGACCCATCTTGAAGGCAGAAAACTCGACCAGTTCGCCCTGACCAATGAGGACATGGCCCACAGGGCCCGTGATCTGGTCCGCTCCTCCGCCCTCAGCGTACGGAAGATCGAGCGGAAGCGGACACGCCGCAATCCGGCACCGCCTTTCACCACCTCCACCCTCCAGCAGGAAGCCTCCCGCAAGCTGGGCATGAGTGCACAGACCACCATGCGCACCGCCCAGCAGCTTTATGAGGGTGTGGACCTGAATGGCGAGACGTTCGGCCTGATCACCTACATGCGTACCGATGGCGTCACCATGGCCTCGGAGGCCGTGCAGGCCATCCGCTCCCATATCAGCTCATCCTTTGGCAAAGATTACTGCCCGGGCAAGCCACGCTCCTACACCACGAAGGCAAAAAACGCACAGGAAGCCCACGAGGCCATCCGCCCTACCGATGTGTCCCGTACACCTTCTTCTGTCGCCTCCGTGCTCACGGCGGACCAGAAACGCCTTTATGAGCTGATCTGGAAGCGCTCCGTTGCTTCACAGATGCAGTCTGCCGAGCTGGACCAGACAGCCGTCACCATCGGTGATGAACAGGAGCAGACCCTGCTGCGGGCCACCGGCTCCATCATCGCCTTTGACGGCTTTCTGAAGCTCTATATCGAAGGCCATGATGACAAGGAAAAAGGCGGGGATGATGACCAGAACCGTCTTCTCCCCGCCATGAAGGAAGGCGACCAGCTGGGCACGAAGGACGTGACAGCCGAACAGCACTTCACCCAGCCACCTCCCCGCTATTCCGAAGCATCACTGGTCAAGA
This sequence comes from Parasaccharibacter apium, assembly GCF_002917995.1. NCBI lineage: Bacteria > Pseudomonadati > Pseudomonadota > Alphaproteobacteria > Acetobacterales > Acetobacteraceae > Parasaccharibacter > Parasaccharibacter apium. Next base: position 92,111 of record NZ_LMYH01000017.1, on the reverse strand, counting down.
AGATGGAAGAAATCGGCATCGGGCGGCCTTCCACCTATGCCTCCATCCTCAGCGTCCTGCGGGACCGCAATTATGTGCGCCTTGATGCCCGACGCTTCGTGCCGGAAGACAGGGGGCGGCTGGTCACAGCTTTTCTCACCTCTTTCTTCCAGCGTTATGTAGATACGGGCTTCACGGCCTCGCTGGAGACGCAGCTGGATGACATCTCGGATGGCCGGGCTGACTGGCATGATGTCATGTCCGCCTTCTGGAACGACTTCTCGGCCACGGTTGCCAAGACAAAAGACCTGAAAATCTCTGATGTCATTGATGCGCTGGACCAGGACCTCGGCAACCATTTCTTCCCACCCCGACCGGATGGCAGTGATCCACGCAGCTGCCCGTCCTGCACTGATGGACGGCTGGGCCTCAAGCTGGGGCGGCATGGAGCCTTCCTGGGATGCTCCAACTATCCGGAATGCCGTGTCACCCGCCCCCTGGCGGTTGATAATGGCGAGGAGACTGCCCTACCGGACGGTATGCGCCTGCTTGGCCATGACCCTGCCACGGGCGAGGACATCACCCTCCGTCGTGGACCTTACGGGCTGTATGTCCAGCGTGGCGAGCCGGACCCTGAAGACAGGAAGGCCAAACCAAAACGGGCCACCATCCCCAAGGACCGTAACGGCGAAACGCTCACCCTTGAGGAAGCCATCGGCCTTCTCTCCCTCCCCCGTGAGGTTGGCCCCCACCCGGAAACGGGCGAGATGATCACGGCCGGTCTTGGCCGTTTCGGACCGTTCGTCAAGATGGGCAGCATCTACGGCACGCTCAGCAAGGATGATGACGTGCTGACCATCGGCCTGAACCGGGCCGTTGATGCTCTGGCCAAAAAGCTGGCCTCCATCCGCACGTTGGGTACGCACCCCAAGGATGGTGAGGTCGTCATGGTCCGCAAGGGACGTTTTGGTCCCTATGTGCAGCATGGCCAGACCATTGCCACTCTCCCCAAGGGGGACTCGATGGATGACGTCACGCTGGAAGAGGCCCTCACCCTGCTGGATGAAAAAGGCAAACCGCTGAAAGGTGGCCGCAAGACAACCACGAAAAAAACGGCCGCCAAAAAGACCACGACCAGAAAAACCACTACGGCGAAGAGCACGACCAGAAAAACGGCCACCAAAAAGGCAGCGACAGGGAAGGCAACCAGCAGAGCCAAAACGACAAAAAGCGGAACCACAAAAACCGGCAGCCGCAGCAAAACCTCACCAGAGGCGCCCATCAGCAAGGATGACCTTCCTTTCTGATTTCCCTTCTTCCATGAATGCGGCATAATAGCGGGGGATGTGTCTTCCATGATGGCACGCCCCCGGCCCGCGACGGGCACGATCCGCCCTGCCCGGCCTCTGTCCCCGAAAGAAACCATGTGACAGTGTCCCGGCTTTTCATCTTCCCTTTTTCTTACCAGTCCGGTCCATCGCCTTCATGATGCCAGTTCGCCTCCTGCGTCCCGTCTGCACAGCCTTCACCGGGGTTGCCCTGTCCGGCGTGCTGACAGTCGGCTCTGCCATCGCCCAGCCTGTTCAGGCCCATCCTTTCTGGAGCCGGCTGCTCCACCATTTTGCCGGCCGCCCTGGAACACCCTCCTCCACCCCGGTCGGATCCATCGCCACCACAACATCCCAACCCGCAGGGACAGGCAGCTCCTCCCGACCCACCCCCGTCCCCACCGCTCCGGCTCTCCCGGAATTCACGGATGAAGACCGGCTGGCAGAGCTGACATTATCAACCGCCCTTACATTCATGCTTCCCCGGACGCTGACCCCGCACACACCGCAGGAACTCTGCCTCTGGGGGATGCAGGCCCTGCTGGAAGTCCCCCAGCCTTTACAACAGCCGGACCATGGGCAGGCGCCATCATCCAGCTTCACCCTCGCCGTCCAGCCCGGAACCATGTTCAGCCCGGCTCACATGAGCCTGCTCCATGACAGGCACCCTCTGCTGTCTGTTCGGACACCCGACAAGGACGACGTGACCGGCTGGAGCCATCTGAGCCTCCAGCTCATCACGCTCCTGCGACGTGATGTGCCATCCTACCAGCTCATGAATGATGAAACCCTGCTGAGCCGTTTTCTCAATGGCCTTCTGGCCAGGCTGGACCCCTATTCCCGCTATCAGTCTCCTCCACCGCCGCCCAGCCAGTCTGATGCCGTCACCCCTGCCCAGCCCCCACCCGAACCCGCAGCAAGCGTCGGGCTGACCCTCCGCCGGACACGAGCCCATTTCCCTGTCGTGGCGGCCCTCAACCTCGACAGCCCTCTGTGGGATGCCGGAATCATACCGGGAGACAGCCTGACCAGCCTCGACCACCAGAGCACACGCCAGATGGCCCTGCCCGCCCTCCAGGCCATGCTGACTGGCCCTGCTGGCAGTACGGTGGAGCTGGAATTCCGCACCCAGGACGGACATCATCTCATCAGGAATTTCACCCGTGGGCGCATGGCAGAAGAAAGTGTCTTCCCTGAACAGGCCGGGCGGTTCCCCATCCTGCGGGTCACCCATTTTTCCAGCCGGACGGCCGAAGAGGTCAGCCAGTATCTTTCCACGCTCCTGCCAGAAACACCCCCAAATAGCAGTCTGCCCCACCCTCCAGACGGCCGGACCCCACCAGCACCCACCCTGCCCGGCCTCGTGCTGGACCTGCGCGGGAACCATGGAGGAATCCTGCAACAGGCGGTCATGACGGCGGCGCTCTTCCTCGACCACGGCGTGATCGCCACGACCGAAGGACGGGCGGCGGAGGCCAATCACGTCTGGAGCATCCAGGGCGGAGATCTGACCAACAATACCCCGCTGGCCCTGCTGGTTGACCAGGATACGGGCAGTGCAGCCGAAGTTCTGGCAGCAGCGCTGGCCGACCAGCAAAGGGCCGTTGTGACTGGCAGCAGCACCTTTGGCAAAGGCATGGTCCAGATTTCTTCCACCCTGCCCAACGGGGGGCACCTGTCCCTGACATGGGCACACATCACCGCTCCCCAAGGCTGGGCCCTGCAGGACCTTGGTGTCCTGCCCCAGCTCTGCACAAGCCCCCAGGGACAGTTTTCCCTCCGGGACCAGCTGGCAGCGCTTCGTGCTGACCAGTCCCTCATGACCGATGCCCTGCGCCAGTCCCGCCTCATCCACACAGACAGCCCGGAGGCGGCACGGCGTGCCCTGCGACAGGTCTGCCCCCCTGCCGCTGCCAGCCCGACCGACATCTCCGCCGCTCTGGCACTTTTCATCATCCCCCACACCTATCGTGCTGCCCTCCTGCATCTGCCGGACAACACGGCAATTCACCCGGCGGCCAACACCACCCCATGACGACTATGCACCATCTGGCAGGGAGACCGGACTCATGTTCCATGGCCTGAAAACCGGATTCTGGGTCCGTGCCACCCTCAGGCACCTCAACCAGAATGGCCTGATGGCCGTTCTGGTCCGTAAAGGTGACGAAGATGCTGGCAGTGTCTTCATCATGCTGAATGGCCGGGATGGACGCATCGCCATATTACGGGAACAGGGTGCGACATGGCTGCGCCAGACCTTTGAGGACAGCGACACGGAAAGTGCCATGATGCAGGCCAATGCCTATCTGGAACGGCAGAAACGGTACGACCCTGACCTCTGGATCATGGAAGTTGATGTCCCGGACAGCACCCACCCGCTGGAGCATGACATCACCACACGCCGCTTCAGCCATGAAGACTGACCAGCCCCATGTTCCCCGGGGGCCGACCGACGCCTCATCCACCTGTAACACATAGGACACATCTTTTCCCGATTCAGACGCAAACGGCACAGGTATGTCCCGGCAATCCATTGCGTTTACTGTCACTTTCAGTGAAAAGGGTAGCCACCTGTCTGGCTGGAGAGTAATTACATGACCGCACGCCCCTCCATTACATCACTGCTGGCCCGCAGCGCCTGTGCCGCCTGCCTGTCAGTCATGGCGTTTGGTGCGGCCCGGGCACAGCCTGTCCGTGGCCTCTATGTCGGCGGGGCAGCGGGGGCGAGCTTCAACCAGTCCCAGACCGTCAATCCCCACACGAAGCTCTTTGCGCATGGTCGGGACGACTTTGCGACAGGCATCACCGGGCTGGGCAGCATCGGCTGGGGACTGGGGAACGGTTTCCGTGTGGAAGTGGAGGGCAACTACCGCAACAACCGCCTTTCCCGGTTCCATTCCCCCGGCTTCAGCAGCACAGCCCATGGTCACCAGCAGAAATACGGGGGCATGGCCAATGCCCTGTTTGACATGGATATCGGCCAGAACTGGATCTACCCCTATTTCGGGGCTGGTATCGGTTATGGAAGCCAGTTCACGAACACCAGAATCCAGGGGACAGGCGCAGACAGGGGCTACAGGCAGCGGACCCGTGACAGCGCAGGCGGCTTTGCCTATCAGGGCATCTTTGGTGTTTCACTGCCCGTGCCATGGGTTGTTGGCCTTTCCACCACAATGGAATATCGCTTCTACACCATCACGGGCCGCCACAGGCACTTCACGACAGCATCCTACAACATCGCTGCCCCCGACAGTGGACCCGTCAGCGGCAAGCGTGGCAGCCGGACAGATTTCAACCATTCCCTGATGCTCGGGCTGCGCTATGAGTTCAACCCGGCTCCGCCGCCACCGACACAGGCCCCCACCCTCTCCACCCCGGCACCTGCCCCCGTCCGCACCTATCTGGTGTTCTTCGACTGGGATCGTGCCAACCTGTCCGACCGGGCGCGGGCCATCGTGGAAACAGCTGCCCGCAACTCCACATCAGCCCAGTTCACCCGGATCCAGGTCAATGGCCATGCCGATTCTTCAGCTGTCCGTCCTGGCAGCCGGAAGGCTGAAGCCTACAACATGGCCCTGTCTCTCCGCCGTGCGCAGACCATCAAGGCAGAGCTGATCCGCGATGGCGTACCGGCTGGCGTCATCGAGGTTCACGGTTTTGGTGATTCGAAGCCACTGGTCTCCACCCGCCCCGGTACGGCAGAACCGCAGAACCGCCGGGTGGAAATCGACTTCCAGTAAACAGGTACTTCAGAGTCTGACCGGCCTTCGCCTGCCGGTCAGACATCCTGATGTGCTCTCTCAAAAAACGGGCCGGACACACTGAATACGTGTCCGGCCCGTTTTTTCTGACAGGTCTCTACGCCCTGTTACTTCGTCTTGGCTGCCGGAGCGTGCCTGCTGACGGCATGATGCACCGTTCGGGAGGTCGCATGATGGACAGCCTGAGGCGTCTTTTTCTCAGTTGATTCGGCCATCTTCTTGCCCGGTTCCTCAGAGGGGGCAGGGGCAGCTGCAACGACAGCCGGCTCGACCTGCACACGGACCTGAAGCTGACGGCGTGGCTGTGCATGGGCAGGAATCAGCTCCACGGTGAAGCCGTCAGTCCCCTTGTAATCCGCCGCAGGGGTGTATTCCACATATGTGCGATTATCATAATTATACAGAAAGGCCCTGCCATTCTCCGGCGGAGGAACCACACCAAAAGACACGTAACTGCCTCCACCCCCTTTGCTGATGGAAAACGGGCAGGTACCGCCATCACCAGCGCTGACCGTCATGCTCACACTCATGCGGCCCGTGGCGTCTGTCTGCACAGGCGATACCTCACAATGAGCAGCCCGCTTCTCGTTGGCAAAAGGATTGGGAGGAATCTCGATGCCACTCGGCCCCCTTGACTGCTGGCCGACACACCCGCCAAGGGCCAGAAGAGTTGCACCGACAACCCCTGCCCGCACTAGAAAACTGCTCTGCTGCACAGTCCACTCCAGAGAAAACTAAAAACAGATAAAAAAGGCGCATCCAGGCCCCTGCCCGCAATCCGCCAGTTTTCAGAACGCACGATACGCTTTCAGCACCATCATGAGAATGAGGTCTTCCATATTTCTTTCTCTGTCAGTTATGTTTAACGTTTCCTTCATCATTACACGGCCATATCCACCAAAGAATTGCCCGTCTCAGGGCAGACTTTCCCAAATGACCATGATATAGGCAGAGAACCTGTCAGCGGGAGTTTTCATATGTCTCTTCTGTCCTACGGCCTGTCCTTCTCCAGGACTGGACTGGCCCTTGCCACTGCGGCTTTTTTTGCCATTGCCCCTGCCTCATGGGCAGCAGCCTGCCACTCTTCGGCAGAAGACCATTCAGCCTTCAATCTGGCTGGTCTGAAATCGGAACTCATGGTGACGGCTCTCTCCTGCCAGACGCAGGACCGTTACAACCAGTTCATCACACGCTTCCGCCCCATCCTGACAGAATCGGAAAGACGGCTGGATTCCTATTTCCACCGGACATTTGGCCGCCAAGCACAGAAAAAACATGATGATTACATCACGCAGCTGGCGGATGTGCAGTCCTTGGGGGGGCTGAAGTCCGGTACGGCCTTCTGTGCCCAACGTGTGCCGATGTATGACGAGATCGAGGCGCTGGACGATTCGAACAGCGATCTCGCCCATTATGCCGAGGCCAAGGATATTGTTCAGCCTTCTTCCTACGAAAGCTGCACGGCACCCCAGCCTCCCCACCGGGCCACGAGCCGCCGCAGGCGCCGGGGCTGACCTCCCGCCCCTCCCCACGCCCCGACAGACAGGATCACAGGATGGCCGATATGTTCGAGCAGGGTTCCACACCTGCCCCCTCCCATGTACAGCCAGCTGAACAGTATGATGCCGGGGCCATTGAGGTCCTTGAAGGACTGGAGCCCGTACGCCGTCGCCCTGGCATGTATATCGGGGGTACGGACGATGCGGCCTACCACCATCTTGCTTCCGAAATCATTGACAACGCCATGGATGAAGCCGTGGCGGGTCATGCCACGACCATCGAGGTCTGTCTGGAAGACGCCCACACCCTGATGGTCCGTGACAATGGCCGTGGGATTCCGACTGACCCCCATCCCCGCTTCCCGAAAAAATCAGCCCTTGAGGTCATTTTCACCACGCTCCATGCGGGGGGGAAATTCTCTGGCAAATCCTATGCCACATCAGGCGGTCTGCATGGTGTGGGCAGCTCTGTCGTCAACGCACTGGCCTCCCATCTGGAAGTCGAGGTCTACCGCAACCGCAAGGGATGGCGACAGACTTTCTCCCGTGGTCTGCCAACCAGTACGCTAGAAAGCACAAAACCTGCCATCCGGCGTGGCACGATGGTGCGTTTCACCCCGGACAGTGACATTTTCGGCCCCCTGCATTTCTCCCCGGCCCGCCTGTACCGCCAGTGCCAGATCAAGGCAGCGCTGTTCCGGGGGGTCAGCATCACATGGTCCTGTGCCCCGGAACTTCTGAAAGGGGACCATGCTCCACCAGCCGAAGCTGTCATCGCCTATCCAAATGGTCTGGAAGATGCCCTGACGGCTGATCTTGGTCCCTCACCTGCCCTGCTTACCCCCCTCTGGGCTGGTGAGGCTGAGCTGCCTGTGGCTGCCGATGGCCAACCCGGTGGGCGTGTCGAGTGGGCTGTTGCCTTTCTCGACCAGGGAAACAGCGCTCTCATTTCCTACTGCAACACCATTCCCACACCACAGGGTGGCACCCATGAGAACGGCCTGCGAGCGGCACTCGTCAAAGGCTTCCGCAACTGGGGGGACCAGCGCAAGATTCGCCGTTCCAGCACCATCACGGCGGAAGATGTGCTGGGCACCATCAATGCCCGTCTGTCCGTCTTCATCCGCAACCCACAATTCCAGGGACAGACAAAAGACAGGCTGACCACACAGGAGGCCAGTCGCCTCGTGGAAGGTGCCCTGCGGGACCGGATCGACCACTGGCTGGGGGGCAATCCCCAGCAGGCTGACAGTCTGGTCGGCTATATGGTCGAACGGGCAGAAGAACGCCTGCGCCGCCGTGAAGCCCGTGAAACAACCCGCAAAACGGCGACAAAGCGCCTGCGTCTGCCCGGCAAGCTGACAGACTGCTCTCGCAGCAATGCCCATGAGACGGAGATCTTTCTCGTGGAAGGCGAATCAGCCGGGGGGTCTGCCCGTCAGGCCCGTGACAGGGAAACACAGGCCGTCCTGCCCCTGCGGGGCAAGATACTCAATGTCGCCTCTGCCACACAGGAAAAACTGCTGGCCAATACGGAGCTGAAAGACCTGATCGAGGCACTTGGGTGTGGCTTTGGCAAGACTCTCGACCTTGAAAAACTGCGCTATGGCCGCATCATCATCATGACAGATGCTGACGTGGATGGCGCCCATATCGCCTCCCTGCTGATGACCTTCTTCTTCCGGGAGATGCCGGACCTCGTCCGACAGGGGCACCTCTACCTGGCGCAGCCACCACTCTACCGGCTCACTCATGGCAGCAAGACCGTCTACGCCATGAACGACCTCGACCGTGACCGCAGGTTGAAGACGGACTTCAAGCCCAATGCCAAAGTTGAAATTTCACGCTTCAAAGGGCTGGGGGAAATGCCGGTTTCCGACCTCAAGGAAACCACCATGTCCCCTGCACGCCGCACACTCCTGCGTGTAACCGTCCCGACAGAAGACAACCTGATGACCCGCAGACGGATCGAGAGCCTCATGGGCCGCAAGCCTGAGCTGCGCTTCCAGTTCATTCAGGAGCAGGCCCAGTCGGTCAATCTTCTCGATATCTGACACGCCCGAGCATCCCCGGAAACAGGAAAAGGCGCATCCCACAAACAGGATGCGCCTTTTCCATGTCAGCCGAATACCGGATTCGCCGGATTCTCTCCCATGCGGCCATCCGCCCTATGGAGCGTGGCGATCGCCGCCATCTCCTGCTCGGGCAGGACAAAATCGAACAGGTCCAGATTCTCTGCCATGCGCTCCCGATGAACTGATTTGGGAATCACGATCACCCCATTCTGGAGGTGCCAGCGCAGAATCACCTGTGCCGGGCTTTTGCCGTGGCGTCTGGCAATATCACCGATCAGCTCGTTGTTCAGTACAGTCCCCTTGCCCAGAGGACGCCACGCTTCGGTCTGAATTCCCACGCTTTTATGAAAAGCCCGCAACTCCTCCTGCTGGAAGAAAGGATGAATCTCGATCTGATTGACGGCAGGCACAACACCTGTCTCATCCATGATTCGCTGGAGGTGATCTTTCTCAAAATTGGACACGCCGATAGACCGGACACGCCCCTGTTTCTGCAGGTCGATCAGAGCCTTCCACGTCTCCACATACAGTCCCTGCTGCGGCATTGCCCAATGAATGAGGTAGAGATCCACCACATCACGCTGCAGCAGACGGGCACTCTCATCAAAAGCTTTCAGGGTCGAATCATAACCCTGCTCGTCATTCCAGACCTTGGTTGTGACAAACATGGCGGGGTGCCCTTTCAGCCCCTCGCCAACTCCCGCCTCATTGCGATACAGCCGGGCCGTATCCACGGCCCTGTAGCCCAGCTCTATGGCTGTTCTGACAACATCAGCTGTTTCATCAGGCGGTGTTTCCCAAACACCAAGCCCGATCCACGGCATGGCATGACCATCATTCAGCTGTACACAGGATGCAGCATCCTTGGGAAAATCACTCATGTTCCCTCCCTGATTCTGGGCGACACGGCACTGACCACCAGCCAGTGCCGCCGGTTCATTCATCCTCGCTCTTCCCGAAAGATCAGGCAAGCCATTCTCCATGCACTCCCGGGAGATCAGACAGTCTGCTCAAACAGACCCATCTGTACCGGCAGGGAACGGTCCTCATACGACACCAGCGAGGAAATGGTCAGTCCCAGCAGTCGCACTGGCCGGTCCAGCGGAAAGAAACTGCGCAGAATTTCCAGAGCCACTGGCAGCAATACGCACTCATCGGCGGCAGGGAAAGCCATTGAGCGAGCCCGGGTTACCGTATGAAATCCGGCATAGCGCAACTTGAGCGTAACGGTCCGTCCGGCAAGGCGCTTCTGCGCACAGCCAGCAGCCAGTTTGCTGACAATCGCTTTCAACGTCGCTGCCAGCCTGTCCCATTCAGCCACGTCATGCGGAAAGGTTGTCTCCGTTCCCAATGACTTCCTGGGCCGGTTGGCCTCTACCGGGCGATGATCCTGACCTCTGGCGATATCATGATAGAACTGGGCTGAACTGCCAAAATGCTGCCTCAACTCCGGTACTGTCCATTTTCTGAGGTCCGCTCCCGTGTGGATTCCCAGACCATGCATCCGCCGCGTGGTCGCCGGCCCCACACCATGGAATTTCTCCACAGGCAGATCCGCCACGAAAGCAGCGCCCTGCCGGGGAGAAATCACAAAAAGCCCGTCGGGCTTTCGCTGCCCCGAAGCCAGTTTGGCCAGAAAACGGTTATACGATACCCCCGCTGAAGCCGTCAGCCCTGTCTGCTGCCGAATATCCCGCCGGATGGCTTCAGCAACGGCTGTAGCAGATCCATAAGGAGGCCACTGTTCCGTAACATCCAGATAGGCCTCATCCAGCGCCAGCGGCTGTATGAGCGCCGTATAATGCCGGAAAATGGCATGAATCTGAGCCGAGACAGCACGATAGACGTCAAAACGGGGAGGAACGAAGATCAGCTCCGGGCAACGTTCCAGTGCCATGTGCGAGGGCAAAGCGGAACGTACACCAAAGACACGGGCCTCATAACTGGCAGCGGCCACGACACCTCTACCTGACCCACGCCCCACAGCCACTGGCCTGCCCCGTAAAGCCGGATTGTCTCGCTGCTCGATGGAAGCATAAAACGCATCCATGTCCACATGCAGGATCCGCCTCGCAGCGTCATCAGCCCTACCCTCTTTTACCCTTTCCAACCCCGCCGGATGGGACATGCCTGCCTCAGCCCCTCTCACGATCCCTGAAAAGATGCCGTTGGCATCGGCACATAACTGCCGACAACCAGCGCAAGGATGGTTACATCCGGGCTCTCAGCAGCGCTGTGGCAGACCGTATCACCCGGTGCAGGCAGGATGATCGGTGACTGAAACTCCGGCTCGGTACTCTGGGGCCAGAGAACCATCTGTCCGCTTTCCTTGACCTGAACCGCCTTTATGGTGGCCTCGAAACCATCCGACACTCTGGAACGTTGCATGGCGACCACATAATCCCCATTACGGGGCCGGCGTCCCAGCTCGGAAAAATTGATGACGATAACCACCGAACCATCCTGAAACACACGGTTCATGGACTGCCCCTTCACCATCAACCCGTATCGCTTCAGACCGGGATAGGCTGCATCGTAAGGAATGGTGATCGCATACTGGTCTGGAAGAGGCCATTCATGTGCCTCCTTCCAGACCCCGGCCTGCACCTCACCACAGACCTGCACCTGCGAAACAGGCAGATTAGGAGACGGCGCTGGCTGTTCGACTGTCTTCTGCTCTTCAGACCTGCTGATCTCTGCTACCAGCGGACCAACCGGCACACCCAGCACCTGGGCCAGGGCTGCCAGTTTGTCCGTACGGGGGAGATGTTTGCGCCGACGCATGTCCCGCAAAAAATCCACACCAACAGCAGGATTGATCTCACGGGCTTTCAGACAGGCCCGCCTGTCGGACAATCCCTGGGCCGCCAGAAGGGAATCCAGATGCGACAACAACGATTCAATAGACATGGTACGGGGATTATCCCTCTTTCCTGCGTATGTCCAGACAGGGGACACCCTAGGTCCTGTTAATTTTTCTTGACAGTTAAGGGTATATCCCCGCATCCTCAGAGCAATTCCTTACAGGAGGCTCTCCGACACTCAATCTGCCAAGGAAGAAATACCCTCACTGCTTTCATCCTCTCCATATGACCTGATTGTCATGGGGCCATGCCCCATTACGGACCATAACGCAGTTTTCCGGGAGAATTCCTTTGTCTCGCATCACGCACATCACGACCACCCCGACACGGGAGCGGACCCGCAAGCCCGATTATGAAATCATCGGCCGCAGGCGCCGCCGTGCCAACACTCTTGGTGCCCTCTCCTCACGTCTGACTGCTGATGTCATTTCTGAAGCAGAACAGTGGGTCAAGGACTGGATGCTGGCCGAACACGGCTATCTCGACATCATGAAAAATGGCGGCGCCCCCGCACAGGCGGGGAATGTCTTCACCTTCAATGCATTGCAGGGCAAAGCCTGGGGGCGGCTGAACGCCTTCCGCCGCCATGCGGGACGGGCCCGACACCAGCTGCTCGTGAACATGCTGGGACTCGGCTGGTCCTTTTCTTCCCTCGGCTCCAAACTCTATCCCGATCTGCACCCGGACAGTGCCCGCAAAAAGGCTTCGGAAGAGTGCGCCGCCACACTGGAAATGCTGGCCGCCTTCTGGCAGGAACAGCGACGCAAAAAAGCCAGACAGGCTGTCACCATTGCCCGGGAACATCGCAAAGGGCTCGACATGATGACCCTGTCCAGACGCTATCATCTGGCCCCTGAAGGTCTTGAGAAGATCATCCGGCATGGCGAGATCATCCTGAACAAACCCCAGAAGATCACGGCTGCGGAACTCCGCAACTGACCATGGCACCCGGATTGCTTTTTTCCTGTTGACAGCTTACCCGCTTTAGCCTATAAAAAGGACATCATCACGAGCCGTGCGCCCAGAGGGGTGTACGGCTCTTTTCATGACTGCTGTTCCAAGACAGACAGCTTTTCTTTCCCTTCAGGATGGATTCCGCAAACCACCGCCCTTCCCGGCGGTGCGACCCCATGCGCCATGATCCACCTCCACTGCACCACCGAGGCCCATCCTGCCGGACATGCATGATCCGGCTTCCATGCCCGGCACCTGCATTCATTAAAAACGGACTTTCTTCCATGGCTCACATGCCTTCCTCCCCCGCCGGGCAGCCGCTCGGCCGCGGCCGCATCGTTCTGACCAGACGCGGCCTCTGCACCGTTCTTGCCGAAGAGGGCAACAGTCTTGTTCTCTGCCCGATCCACGAAGCTCCAGCCCTGACACACAGGGCCGACATTCCTCTGACATGGAGGGATGAACTCATTCTGGGACTGAAACAAAATGCGGTCGTCAGGGCCATTCCCTTCCTCAAGCAGCGTCAGGCCGTCACCCCCCAGCCTGCAAGTCTCTCCGCCTTCACCCTCACCCAGCTCCGCCTCCGGACACACCGGGAACTGCAGGTCAACGCTCTGGAAAGTGACAGGCTGCCCTTCTTCTCTGGCAGACATGCCCGCAACCGCCTTCATGCAACCCATGTCTCATGACACGCCCCGCAAAAAGCCTGTCTCCTTCTCGCAGAAACTCTTTGATGAAATGATGGAAGACCTCATGCTCGGCACTCCCCTGCATGACATCTGCTCCGGCGCACAGCGCCCCACCCTGCGCAGCTTCTATCGTTGGCTCCAGAAACATCCGGCCCTCCTGCCCCGTTATCGCCGGGCACGGGAACTGTCTGCCGACAGTCTGGAAAGCACCATCCTCTCCCATATCAGGGCCATGCCAGAAAAAGCTGATGCGGCCACGGTCAATTTCCACAAGCTGAGGTTCGACATGCTCCGCTGGATCATGGCCCGCCGTGCCCCAAAGCGGTATGGCGACCGGCAGACCATGGAACATGCCGGGCATGATGGCGGCCCCGTACACACCATCCAGCGGCTCATCATTGATCCCGCTGCTCCGGGCACAACACCACCGGACACATCACCGCAATAAAATGCAGGGGCCTCATGACAACAGACCGGGTCACCATCATGACACCCCGGGCCTTTGCGCCCCTTCTACAGCCTGCCCGCTATAAAGGCATCTGGGGAGGACGAGGTTCCGGGAAGTCCTGTTTCTTTGCCGGAATGCTGATCGAACAGGCCACACTGCGCCCCGGGTTGAGGGCGGTCTGCATCCGGGAAATCCAGAAATCCCTGACTGTTTCCGTTCACCAGCTGCTCCGGGACACCATCGCACGCCTGAACCTGTCCCACCTCTTCACAGTTTTGGACAGGGAAATCCGTACACCCGGCGGCGGTGTCATCCTCTTCCAGGGGATGCAGTCCCACAATGCCGAAACCATAAAATCCCTGGAAGGAATGAACATCGCCTGGGTGGAGGAAGCGCAGTCCCTCTCGGCCAGGTCCCTGAAACTCCTGCGCCCGACCATCCGCCAGCCCGGTTCCGAACTCTGGTTCAGCTGGAATCCCAATCATCCCTCCGACCCTGTGGATGCCTTCATGCGTGATCCTGCCACGGAAGGTGACCCCTCCTTCATCACGATCCGGGCGAACTGGTCAGACAATCCGTGGTTCCCAAATGTTCTGGACCAGGAACGAAAACGGGATCAACATCTGCGACCACAGGACTATGGCCATATCTGGGAGGGAGGCTATCAGCTGCATCACGAAGCCCTCATCTTCCCCGACCGCATCACGGTTGAAGAGTTCCGGCCCCCCAGCAGCTGCCGCTTCCATTTTGGAGTGGACTGGGGCTTCTCACGGGACCCCACAGCCGTCATACGCTGCTTCATTCACGAGGACATCCTCCATATCGACCATGAGGCAGGCGGCACCCACATTCCACTGGACCACCTGCCTGCCCTGTTCGACAGGATACCGGGCATCCGCCACTGGCCCATCCGGGCAGACGGTGCCCGGCCGGAAACGATCAGTTACCTTCGCACCCGCCATCATTTCCGCATCAGTGCCGCCCGAAAATGGCCCGGAAGCGTACAGGATGGCATCGAGAGGCTGCGCTCCTTCCGGTCCATCCGCATCCATCCCCGCTGCCAGCAGACAGTCCGTGAGTTCCGCCTCTACCGTTACAGGTCGGACCCGCTGACAGGCGATGTCCTCCCGCAGGTGGAAGATACGAACAACCATTACATCGACGCCCTGCGTTACGCTCTGGATGGCCTCATCACCAACCAGTCCCCCCTGCCGGATTTCTCACGGTTTGCACCACCTACCTGATGGACATGGCTCTCACGGATGACCCAGCGCCCAGACCAGCCATCCCCCTACGGCTCCCCCCAGTATCAGCCCACCCAGAAGGGCCAGCAGAAGCATCCGTCCGGCAATACGCTGTGATGATGCCTTCCAGTCGATCCATCTCATGACACGTCTCCTTTCCGTTACAGATAGGCCTTGCCCATGCCCGGTTTTTCTCTCACCCGTCTGTTTGAAAAACAGCCTACAACAACCGCACGCCCCCGGCAGGAACCCGCCGCTCCACGTCACACCAGTATGGCCGGGAAGACAAGTCCCCACTGGCTGACCCGCCTGTGGCGGGCCTCCCACACCATCCCTACACCCGATGACAGAGAGACAGCCACGCCATTCTCCCCCTACCGGCCACCACCGGGCGTCGTGCCGGAAGGGCATGACCAGCCCGGCATGGATTCTGCCCCCACGGCCATGATGGACATGGCCTGCTGGGCTATGGGACAGACGGCAGCCCAGCCATCATGGATGGCCGACGGGCTTGGTTTTCTGGGGTATCCGACCCTCGCCCAGATGGCCCAGCGGGCGGAGTTCCGCAAACCCTGTGATGTCATCGCACGGGAAGCCACACGGGAATGGATCAGCCTCAGCACGCACAACCCAGACCATCCCTCTCCGGCTCTTCCGTCGGATCCCGCAGCCCGCCTTCATGCGCTGGATGTGGAGATGAAACGGCTGAATGTCCGCGAGCTTCTGCACCAGCAGATTCTGGACAGCCTGCTCTACGGCATCGGCCATATCTGGCTCAACATGGCTGACACGCCCCGCACGACCTATGGGCAGACACTCCCGCTGCCCCTCACCCCCCACGGGGTCCGCAGGGGAACTCTAGCCGGGCTGAAAAACATCGAACCGGTCTGGACCACGCCCAACGCCTACAATGCCGACTCTCCCCTGCAGGATGACTATTACCGGCCCCGCAACTGGTGGGTGCAGGGTAGCCTTGTCCATCGGGACAGGCTCATCAGCATGGTGCCTTATGGCGTATCCGACCTCTTCAAACCGTCATTCAATTTCGGCGGGATGAGCCTGACACAGCAGCTGCGCCCCTATGTCCACAACTTCCTGCGGACCCGCAACAGCATCAGCAACATCACGGCCAATTTTTCAAGGCTTGTCCTGAAGACCGACATGGGCGGCCTGATGGCCACCGGCACCAGCGACGAGGCCGACCCGACAGCCTCCATCACGGGGCGGGCCTCCTTCATGCAGAAAATTTCCGAAGGACAGGACATCATCGTGGCCGACCGGCAGAACGAGGATGTATCCATCGTGGCCACACCCCTGACAGGGCTTGCCGACCTCCAGTCCCAGGCCATGGAAGCCATGGCCTCCATACCCGGCATACCGCTCGTGAAGCTCTTCGGCATCACCCCCAACGGGCTGAACGCCTCCTCCGCTGGAGAAATCAGGGTGTTCTACGATGAGATCGCCGCCTTTCAGGAAGCCCACATGCGGCCCGTGCTGAGCCGCCTGCTCACCCTGATCCAGCTCAACCTCTGGGGAGACACCGACCCTGCGCTGGAGATCACCTTCAAGCCCCTCTGGCAGCAGACCACACAACCACAGCCATCCGAGGCCTCATGACCATTCTCGCCTATGACCGCACCGGGTCCGTCCGCAGTTTTGATGACAACGGACGCCTCCGTGTGGAACGGACCCCCATCAGCAAGGCCAACATCTGCCTCTATCAGGGGCGGGAAATTCCCGACCATGCCCGGCTGGGCCTGAACCCGGACCAGTCCTACCGCCTCCTGCGGGACCCGAAAGAACTGGAAAAGGCGGCAGACAGTTTCAACTCCCTGCCTGTTCTGGAGGAACACGTCCCCACCAGTGCGGATGCCCACCCAAGGGAACTGACGGTCGGCTCCACCATGGACAATGCCCGCTTCGAAAGCCCTTACCTGACGGTCGGCATGGTCATCTTTGATGGTCCTGCCATCACCCGCATCCAGTCCGGTGACCAGAAGGAACTGTCCTGCGGCTACGCCTATGAGGCGGACATGACACCGGGCACCCATGAGGGCCAGCCCTATGACGGACGCATGGTCAACATCCGGGGAAACCATATTGCTCTCGTAACAAAAGGACGGGCCGGCCCTGACGTGCTGGTCCATGATTCTTCAGCCACAGGGAAAGCAGCCACCACCATGACACGGAAAGACGACACGCCCACCGCCGAGGCACCCCACCATGAAGAGGCGGAATCTGCCCTGAACGAGGCCATCCAGAAGGCCCTTTCCGCCGACCGTGCCCTGCGCCAGGCCACGGAGGAGGCACGCCGCCTTGTCCGCCCCCTGGTCGGAGAGGTTCATGGCATGGAAAGTGCCGATGACGTCTACCGCTATGCCCTCCGGCAGTCCGGCATGGCAGCGGACAGTCTCGCCGCCATCAATCAGGCCGGTCTTCATGCCCTCGTCCAGACCCGTCTGGAGGCCATGACTCCACCCATCACGCACGCTCCTGCCGCTGATGAAACCGCCACCGGGTATACGGCCCCACGCCGTTACTGACCCCATCCCTGCCCAGATTTACAGAAAGCACATCCATGTCCGATTTCCAGCAGACTGTCTCCTACACATGGCCGCAGGGTTTTCCCGGAGCCCCGGCCAGTGCCAACCCCATCCGCACGGCCATCGCCCCGGAAGGCGGATTCATCGCCAGAGAGGGCGGGCTGACCATTGCCCGTTTCGTCTGGCGTCATGAAGACGGCGTGAGCCTGAGCCACACCGGCACCACCACCCCGGCGGGCTTCCTCTACCGTTCGCAGCAGGGGCTGACGACACAGTATCTCCAGTCCGCCACCATGACCCTGCCGCAGGGCTTCATGGCCAGCCTTGCTGAGGGCGGAGACTTCTGGGCCGTGGCCAGCACGGCAGCCACGGCGGGACAGGCCGTCTATGCCTCCACAGGTGACGGCAGCCTCCAGACGGCCCCGGCAGGCAACACACCGCAGGGAACCGTGGCCACAGGCTGGACGGTCTCCCGTGGCGGCAGTGCGGGAGAACCGATCATCATTTCCGGCCCCATGCACCCCATGACGGCCTGACCCCTCTTCAACCCGCCCGCCCCTTCTCCGCTCCCGACCACAAGCAAGGTATCACCATGCCCCACTCCATTTCTTCCGCCATGCTGAAACGTGACTTCGGCATTCATGGCGTGCTTGACCACGCCATGGCCTTCGACAGCGCCGTGACGGCTCCCAATTCCGGCATTCCGTCCATCTTTTCCACCTATGCCGACCCTCGCACCATCAAGGCTCTCATCACACCCATCCGGGCCGAGGCCATCTATGGCCAGGGCCAGAAAGGCGACTGGCTGACGGACACGGCACAATTCCCCTTTGTCGAACTTTCCGGCCAGACAGCTTCCTACGGGGACTATGACAGCTCCGGGGACAGTGACGTCAACGCCAACTGGGTGCAGAGGCAGTCCTTCCATTTCCAGACATGGACCCGCTGGGGAGAACGGGAGGCGGAACGCATGGGGGCGGCACGGCTGGACTGGGTCTCCCGCAAGAATGAGGCATCCATCTCCATCCTGAACAAGACGAGCAACCGCATCAGCCTCTTCGGAATGGAAGGTCTCCAGCTGCGTGGTGCCCTCAATGACACGGCCCTGCCACCGGCCATCCAGCCCACCCCGAAGATTGCTCCTTCCGGAGCGGCAACGGGCAGCAGCGACTGGCTGAGCATGACCGACCCGATGCAGGTCTATGCCGACATTCTCAAGGCCTTCCAGCAGCTTTCCGAACAGATGGGCGGAAATGTCACGCTGGAAAGCCCCCTGACCCTCGTCATTCCGACGGAGCGGCAACAGTGCCTGCTATACACGAACCAGTTCCGTGTCTCCCTGCGTGAACTGCTGCGGGAGAACCTGCCCAACCTGAAGATCGAGACCCTGCCGGAAGCCGGCAGTACGCTGTCTGGTGGTCTCAGCAAGGTCACGCAGATGCAGCTCTTCCTGCGGGAGGTGGACGGGCAGGAAAGTGTCACCACCGCCTTTACCGAGAAGCTGCGTGCCCATGCGGTCGAACGCTACAGCTCCTACATCCGCCAGAAAAAATCCCAGGGCACATGGGGAACCATCTGGTTCTACCCGGTGGCCTGCGTCACCATGACAGGAATCTGAACCATGGCCGATACTGTCACCGTCCTCTGCCGTCTGCCTTCCGGCATCCGGCTCGACCTGCATGACCTCTCCAGCCTGAGCGAACGGACACAGGCCACGGCCCCCGTCATGACTCCGCCACAGGCCCGGTCCTCCATACTGCTGAATGGCATCCGGCAGGACCCGCTCTACCATCCCGTGGAAAACCGTCTGCTCGGGCGGGCAGGACGGACCACTGTGCCGACCAACTTCTGGAAAGCCTGGCTGGAACAGAACAGGCAGAGCGACCTCATCACCCGGAAGATCATCTTTGCCGAAACCACGCCCGCCCGTGCCGACAATGCCATGGCCGAACTGGCCAAGGACCGCACGGGGCTGGAAGGGGCTGACAACACCACCCTGGCCGAAGGTGTCACCCCCATGCAGAAAACAGCCTAACCACCCGCCCGTGCCTTATGCCCTCCAGCCCAACGGCACGGGCCTCCAACCGGGAGACAATGCCACCATGACGGACTCCTCCCCCCCAGGGCAGGTTACCTTTTCCTATCAGGACTGGCTCGCCGCCTATCCGGCCTTCGTCGGGCATGTCAGTGCCGGGCAGGCGGAAAGCTTCTTCCAGCTGGCAGAACTGATCCTCAACAATACGGGCCGTTCCCCTGTCCGGGACATGACACGACGCAGGACGCTGCTCTGGCTGCTGGTAGCGCACCAAGCGCAGCTCTTCGCCACCGAAACACCAGCCCAGTCTGGTGAGGCCACCGGCAGCCCGCCAGCGGCACCGCCAGTCGGACGGGTCGCCTCCGCCACACGGGGGGCCGTCTCCATCACACTGGATGGCAGTGCCCTGCCAAGGCAGGCCGGGTGGTTCAGCCAGACGCAGTATGGACTGATCTTCTGGCAGGCCACGGCCCCCCTCCGCCAGATGCGCTTCCTGCCTGGCCATGCACATCCAGCCTATCTCTGGCCCTGATACGGAAACGGCCCACCCCAGAAGGGTGGGCCGTCTTCCATCATCACCTGACGCTCTCAGTGCCAGAGCAGCTTCCAGACAACATAGGCGAACAGGAAAGGCACCACGAGATGGACCAGCGTACCGAAGGTGATACGCTTGCCATCACCGGCCCGCATCATCAGGAAAATGGTCCGTGTCAGAGAAAGCAGACACAGGATCAGCACCACGGCAAACAGCACGGCCTTGCCGGTTACAGCACCATACATACGATCTTACTCCTGTCTCACTGGCTGAACACGCATCCGCAACCAGCCAGAACTGGCCGTAAAGTGGCGCAGTCATGCGCTTTCGTCAATCCAGTCCCGCCTGACCGGTTTCACCACCTGATGGAAGACCAGACAGCATGAATCTCTTCTCTCTCGCCAGCAGCGTGACAACCACCATCAACCCGCTTCAGCCTGCCATTCTCCGCCGCATGACAGGCAGCCAGATTGCCGCCGATTACAGCACGACCCCGCTTCATGAGGACATCCCTGTGCTGATCGACATCCAGCCCGCCCCGGCCACTCTCCTCCAGCTCATTGGCGACATCGCCCAGCAGGGAGAAAGCCGCACCGTCTTTCTGCAAGGCAGCGCCCATACTCTCAGTCGCCCTCTGCAAAGCGGGGGCGACAGCCTCCTGTTTGAAGGATCGGAATGGCTGGTCACGAAAATACTCGAACAATGGGGAGCCAATGAATGGTGCCGCCTGATCGTCACCCGCCAGATTCCATGCCGGCAGAGTTCCAGCTGACCCCGACAGACAGCACGGTCATGCAGATGCTGGGAGACTGGCTGAAAGCAGAAATTCTGCCTGAAGGCTGGGGCCTCTTCCAGGGCCAGCAGAACCGTCTGCCCATGCCTTCAGGCAGCCATCTCGTCATGCAGCCAACCACACGCCGTCCGCTCGCCACCAACAGCCATGGCCATGATGAAGAAGGCGTCACCATCTCCCAGCCCGTGGAACTGTCCATCCGGCTCACCGCCCGTGGGCCTGAATCCCTGACGGTTCTGGGCGGTGTCAGCACCCTGTGGCGGGACCGGCGGACCGTGGCGTGGTTCCGCCACAGACGGCCTGACATGGCCCCCATAGACACCGGGCCCCTCACGCAGCAGGACTTCACCAGTGCAGAACAGCAGTATGAGGCCTCCGCCACCCTGACACTGCGTCTCGTCATCATGACCACCCTGAAACGCCCGGCCGAGACGGCCACAGCCCTCGGCATGGCCTCCATGGTGGAAGCCACCCTGGCCACTCCCCTCCCATCTGCCGACCACTGATTCCTTTTTCACAGACAAGGACACTCCATCATGGCCTCCCTGACCGGCACCATCCCTCTTGCCCAGACTGTCAGCATCAATCCCGTCACACTCGGCACAGCCAGTGGCGTTCCTTTCATGAACGGGCTGCTCATCACAACCCCTTCGGATTCAGCCGCTCTCGGTACAGGTCAGCTGAAATCCTACGGCTCCCTGGCAGACGTGACGAAAGACTTCCCCGCCAACAGCCCGGAAGCCCGCATGGCCGCCGTCTATTTCGCCAGCCATGACGATGCAGCCCAGATACCGCCCACCCTGCTGATCCATATGGCGGACCCGGCCCACCAGGCCGATCCTGCCAGCCTGATGGACCTCATCACCAGCCAGAATCAGGCTTTCACCGGCTTCACCACCACATGGGAACCCACCCTGACACAGAAACAGGCCTTCGCCACATGGGTGGCCGGCACGACGGACCGTTACTGGTATGTCCCATGGGACACGGACGAGCAGGCCCTCAACCCGCAGAACAGTGCCAGCTTCGGCACATGGTTGCAGAACCGGAACATTGATGGCACCACCCTGATCTATCAGGACCCTCTAGCTGCCGCCTTCTGTCTCGGCTGGCTGGCCTCGCTCGATTTCAGCGCAACGGACGGGCGCACCACGCTCTGCTTCCGCCGCAGCGGGCTGCTCACCCCCAGCGTGACCGATGCCACGACAGCCGCCACCCTCCGGGCCAATGGCTACAATTTCTACGGGGCCTATGCCAACGGGCTGGGCCGCTTCCAGTGGCTGGAGGACGGGCATGTCTCGGGGGCTTTCCTCTGGGCGGACAGCTACATCAACCAGATATGGCTCAATGCGTCCTTCCAGTCCGCCCTGACCACGCTTCTGCTCCAGACCGGGCAGATTCCGTATGACAGCCTCGGGGATGGGCTGATCTCGGCCAGCGTGCAGGACACCATCAACCAGGCCCTGCGCTTCGGGGCCATCCGCCCCGGAATCCAGCTGACATCCCTTCAGAAACAGCAGATCGACCAGGCTGCCGGAACCACCATCAGCGACACGGTGCAGAGCCGGGGCTGGTACTTCCAGCCCAATGCCTCCACCGCCGCAGCCGACATCCGGGCCGCCCGCAGAAGCCCCCCGTGCCGCTTCTGGTACACGGATGGCCAGTCCGTCCAGTCCATTCATCTTGCATCCATCGAGGTCCAGTAAGTCATGTCCCGCACTGCGCTCATCACCTCGGCTGACGCCGTTTTCACCCTCACGGTCAAGACCCTGTTCAATGCGCCCATCACGCTGGAGAACTGGGCAACCGACCATGGCTGGAGTGGCTCCCAGAAGCTGAAGCTGGCCACGACGAGCCTCTCCATTGATGGCCGTCTCAACAAGGGATTTGTCCCTTCGGCCTATCACATGGCCCTGCATTTCTCTGCCGGATCACGCTCCCTTCCCGTCTTCGATGCCATCGCCACGGCCTCCCGGCAGGCCCGGACAGTCTACGAACTGAACGGCGAGCTTCTGCTGCATGGGCTGGGACAGCGTTTCACCTTCACCAATGGCTGCCTGACGGATTATGACCCCGTTCCGGCGGGGGATACAACGCTGGGCAACCGGACCGTGAACATCACATGGGAAAATGTCCTCCCGGCAGGGCTGTAAGGCAACCCACCATGAAAACCATCGAATGGACCCCTGCCGAAGGCCCTGATGCAGGCAAATGTTTTGTCATTTCCCGCATGTCGGCCTTCACGGCGGACCGCTGGGCACGGCATGTCGTCCGTGCCCTGGCCCGTGCCGGAGCCAACACCCCACGGGAGGCCCTGCACAGCGGCATTGCCGGTCTCTCCGGCCAGAGCATGGCCCTGTTCGGGCACATGAGCGATGAAGACTGTGACCGGGCTTTCTCCGGCCTTCTGGACTGTGTGACAATCCGCCGGGACCCCACGAACCGGGCCCTTGAGCCTGCCCCGCTCATCGAGGCGGACATAACGGACCCCAACACGTTGCCTGCCTTGCGGGCAGAGGCCTTCCGGCTGAACGTGGATTTTTTCAAGGCCGCAATTTACCAGATATACCCCCTCATCGCCATCTTGAGGGAGACACAGCCGGACGGGGACCTCCCGCCCGCTGCGTGAATCTCTCCAGTCCGATGGCCTTTGTCATCGGGACGGGGCTGGCCACACTGCATGAGCTGAAAACCCTCTATGACAGCGAAGACATGTGGCTTCTCTGGGAAATTGCGGCCGTGGAGCGCATGAATGGCCATTCTTGATACACTCATTGCCCAGTCGGACCTGATACGTCCCCCGGCCCATCTCCCCCTGAAACAGGGCACGGCAACCTTCCGGCGGAATGTCATGGGGGCACTGGCCCTTTTCACCGGGGGGCGATCACTCACTGGTCTGAAACAGCAGGACACAGACGGAACAGATGTCCCTGTCATGGCACGCCCTCTGCCCGCCATGATGCCAACGCCGGAGCCACCGGCCCGCCAGAGCGATGCCACAACTCCCGAAGCGAAAGCCCCTTCACCCCAGCCCATGCCTCCCTCGGCGGTACAGACCGTGCGGGACTGGTCCACCCTGCTGGCCCAGTCCACCCCTGCCGCCCGACAGGCCCTGAAGGACGTGGAGCCAACCCTCCACAATGCAGAGCAGGCTCTGGAGCGTGTCCTTCACCTCCAGGCACGACAGGTTGATACGACACGGGAGGGAGCGGACCCCGGCCCCCTCCTGCAAGGTTTTTCAGCCATGATGACGGCCCGCAGCATCCTGAACCTTCATGCTCCTGAAGACCTCTCCTCACCCCATGATGAAACCGGACGCCAGAAGACACCCCCTCCTCGCCAGCCGGGCAGGCTCCTGCCTGCCATGTCCATCCCATACCTGACCGGCACGGCCTCACGGGAACTAAACGTCTCACCCACGCCGCAGCAGGACCAGGAGCGGCTGCATCGCCTGTCCCTGACCCTTGCCCGTACGGATCAGACACTCTCACGGATGCTTCCTGCAGCACCGGGTTCCCGTTCCCCCGCCATTCCGGGCAGGCCCACTCCCGGTGCAGGGCCAGCTCTTGCCCACCTTGCCCGGCATGTCGAAACCACAGCACGACCGCACCCTCTCACGACCCACAACACGACCACGCACAGCCCGACCATCAACATCACCGTGACGGCAGGTCATGGCAGACCGCAAGACATTGCCCGTGCCGTGGAAGCCAGCACCATAAAAGCCCTTGCCCGCCAGACCCTCACCCAGACCGGATAATCTCTTTCTGGAGCAGTCCTCATGTCCATCCTGACATCTCTCCGGGCGTCAGCCTCCGCCACCGGTGGTGAAACGCTGGGAAACTGGGCCGTACAGCGTGCCGCCCGCCAATGGGGCATCTTCCGCCGCCCGACGGCTGACCAGTTCAGTTCCCTCACATCGTCCGGTTTCAACCGATCAGCTGGCGGCCCATCCAGTTTCCTGTCAGGCCAGGCGCCAAGACGTGTCCTCTCCGCCGCCCATGTCGATTCCCTGCGACTGGATGAACAGGCCAACATCTGCTCCGCCCCACAGGAAAACGGTACCTTCACGAGCTACAACAAGGTATTCCTGCCCTACCGGGCCATGATCCGCATGGTCTGTGACGGGTCGGAAACAGGCTCCCTTGGTGAAAACCTGCTGCCAGACTTCATACGCAGCACCCTTGGTGTGGGGTCTGACACGGTGCGGAAAGATTTTCTGGAAACGCTTTCCCGGCTCGTAAAGGACACAAACCTCTATTTCGTCGCCACGCCAGAGGGCATCTACCC
Source organism: Parasaccharibacter apium (assembly GCF_002917995.1). Lineage (NCBI taxonomy): Bacteria > Pseudomonadati > Pseudomonadota > Alphaproteobacteria > Acetobacterales > Acetobacteraceae > Parasaccharibacter > Parasaccharibacter apium. The sequence goes on along the minus strand of NZ_LMYH01000017.1, from coordinate 67,074 downwards.
CAATGCCAACATCACCGGTTACACCTTCACCCGCACGGTCGACAGCGGCGTTGACATCATAACGGCCAACATCACCATTCAGGAAGTCCGACAGGGAAACACGTCCCGCTGGACGGGAAGCCGCCACCCACAGGGTGCGCAAACCCGCAATGCAGGCCCCGTCACCCTTCAGCCGGAGAAACGGACATGATCTACACGGTTCCGCTCCAGCCAACAGCAGCCCAGAGCATGACCTGCCCCATTGCCGGGCTGCAATGCCACATCTGGCTGAGACAGCTTTCCACCGGACTATACATGGACCTGACCGTCGGTACCGAAGCCCTTCTCCGTGGCGTTGTCTGCCAGAACGGGACCAACATCATCCGCAACCCTGCCAGCCTGCTGCCAGGCCGCCTGTACTTCACCGACACACAAGGGGCTGATGATCCCACATTTTCAGGTCTGGGGTCCCGATTCCTGCTTCATTACGAAGATGATACATCATGACAGCCATCACATATCCCAATGCCACCACGACACACAGCTTTGCCCGCAAACAGATAACCGTCACATTCTTCATGCCCGGGCTGAACGGAGGCCTGGACAGCTTCACGGTTGGCGAGGGACATGCAATACAGGCCACCATAAAACATGCGGGATTTACCACCGGTTCCGAAGCTGACCTCACCATCAGGGGGCTCTCCCAGATAGACAGAGACAGCCTTTCCATCCTTCCCGACCATCCTGCACCAGACAACCTAAACACAATCACTGCTGGCCAGACTTTCATCACCTTACAGGCCGGTGATGAAGGGAGCCCGCTGACAAACCTGTTCACTGGAACAGTCGACAGTGCCCAGACGGATTATGATGATCTGGACAGTCCCTTCCATATCCATGCCATGACCAGCACCATTCCAGCGTCCATCCTGCCACAGGCCAAAGGCTATGCCGGACCGCAGGACGTCATCACCCTGATGGCGGATATCTGCAAAGAAGCAGGCTTCCAGCTGCTGGATCATGGTGGCTGGGAACGCCATGCCAGCCTGACAAACCATTACAGATGGGGAACGGCTCTTGAGCAGATACAGGCCATCCTGACGGCGACGAAAGGCACCTTCAATCTCTCACCTTTCATCCCCATGATGGAAAGCAACCAGGGGGCCATTCCCTACAGGGGGCTCCTTGAAATATGGGGGCCGACCTTTACCGGCATCCCGCCAGCAGGGCAGGAAACAACAGTTCCTGTCATCTCAGCCGCAACGGGGATGATCGGCTATCCCCGATACAGCAGTTCCGGCATATCCCTGACAACCCTCCTCCGGCCAGACATCACCTTCTGGCGTCCACTGGCTCTGGAAAGCACCTTCGCACCCGTCACCGGAACATGCACAACCGGCACCCCACCTTGGAACGGCCTGTGGCTGGCCACCTTTGTCTGGCACGACATCAGTACCGAGACCTCACATGGAGCCTGGCATACACATATGGAATGCATCCGTACGACCCTTGGCAGACGATGACGGGCCGCCACCTTCCTGAACAACCACCTCCAGAACGGCCTGAAGGATCACAGCATGCCAGCTACAGCCACGCCCTATCTCCTGCGCTCCAATGCGGGCAAAAACAGCCTGAAAGGTGCACTGGATTCACTCATTGCCAGCCACATCAACCAGATCGGCCCTTCCATGCTGGTACAGGTAGAAACAGTCACGACCGAGGCCGCTGCCATTACAGGCAAGGTCACGGTCCGTCCCATGGTACAGCAGCAGGATGCGCTCTCCCGCACCCTGCCACATGACCTCATCCACAATGTTCCTTACCTGCGTTTGCAAGGCGGCCGTTCCGCCTTCATCATCGACCCCAAGCCGGGGGATATTGGCTTCATCATCATATCAGGGCGGGACCACACCCATGCCATCACGACCCGACAGCCCTCACCTCCGGCCTCGTTCCGACAGTTCTCCATGCAGGACTGCGTATATGTGGGCGGCTTCCTCAATGAAGGGCCAGACCAGTTCATACAGGCAACGGATCAGGGCTGGCGGATCGTGACGCCGGGATCCGTCACCATAGACGCACAAGGGCCCCTCACCCTGAAAGCCAGCCGCATTGAAGCCACCTGCGATATTGTCACATCCGGCGACGTTCAGGCGGGTGGCATCTCGCTAAAACAGCATACTCACGGCGGCGTGCAGACCGGTCCGGGCACAAGCGCTCCCCCGCAATGAAATATCATTTCGGAAACGGCATATTTCCACGCCAGGCTGTCTCGGCCAGTGTGCGGACGAACTCATCCCCGTGATCGAAATCGATGTGGGCTGCGCCCCCTGCCCAGGACATGCTGACAGACGTACTGCCTGCCAGGGCATCAAACAGGGCGTGCCCCTCAGCTTCGGAGACATAACATCCCCATTGCGTGCCCCGGTTGATGATGCCTGTATAATGGAAGCCTTTCACCTCGTATCCGTTAGAGAAACGGACCTCCAGTTCTGGCTGGTGAATCTCATGATTCTTCAGGACGAACATGAGAAAGACATCACCACCCCGACGTGGCGATGCAGACAACATGACATCATTTTCTGCCAGAAGAGCCGTAAGCGTGTGGTCCAGCTCCAGCATCTGCCATTTACCGGTCTGCCCCAAGCGCTGCCCCCCATTGGGAGATACACCAAGAGCGGCCAGACCGCTTGTTGTCACCGTTCCATCCTGCGCCACATCCAGCGGGGTCTGGGCCCGGGCATCTGTCAGACTGCCCGCCAGCAGCATCAGACTCAGGCCTGTCATGCACAGTGTCGTCCGCATCATCACTTTCCTTTCCCTCACGATACAGGGGCGGGGGCAGGACGGAACAGGCCCGCCTGCCCCCGCCCGTAACAGATTTCAGTCAGTTACAGTTTCGGATTCATCACTGGAGACTTCATCGAGCACTTCATGATGGCGCTCATGAGCCTTTTCACGTTCCTCAGCTGGCATGTTCCTGATCACGTCGTGTACTGCCTTCACAGGGTTTGCAGCCGGTTCTTCCTTCTCGGACATGATACTCCCTTTCCAGTCATTCACTATCGGACGCCCTCTTTTCCAGAAGGGCGCAGCCCAGCACTGAACCATCAGGAACGGTCGATCAAGCGCAAGGTCCCTCTATCACTGCACGACTGCCTTGCAGAGAAACCACTGCTCCAGCCGGTTAGCGTTCGCAGATTCCAGAATTCTCGACGTAAGTGACAAGCCGCTGGTCACTCTGCAACAGGGCCGCCGAACTGCCCTTTGCATCGGCTGTCAGCTGACGGATATACTGGGCACAGGGCGAATGGGGGCGGTGTGATACGGCCCAGAGACCATCCCTCACCGTCTCGGCGGAAAGCCCGATGCGGCGCAAATTCTCCTCATCCGTCCGCTGCTCCTGATGATTCACCCCCTGATGCGCCTGCACCTTGGCACTATGCAGCGCCTGAGAGAGGGTGCCTCTGGTTTCGGGCATGTGACTCAATGCATCCGCACGGGCTACTCCGCCCCAAACAGAAACGGCTGCAATTACAAAAAGAACGTGTTTCATGGACAGGATTCCTGCATTACGCCCCATAGGCTACGGAGAAAATAGCGCATCCCGACAACCTCTCCAATGTGGTTTCACCCCATGCGCTGGCAATCAGACAATTTTCTGGCCGGGTGTTGCTTTCAGGGCGCTCTCAGGCCCTGCGGCTCGTCCGTAACGGCATCATCACTGGCCAGATCCGGCCTGTAACAATATTTCGGCACATTTCCTGGCCCATCATCAAAATATCTGAGCACATGGACGACAGCATCGTAGCAATTGCCCCGCCGTTTGTTGATGAGCACATCATAGGCATTATCCGCCACCCGCTTGCTGGAATAAGCCTTGTGAAGAAATTCGTACAGTTTTGGAGGGTCTATGGCGAAAGACCCATCCTCATTTTTCAGATACACAGCCTCCGCCCGTGCCACACCGGGCAGAGCCAGTGCGAACACGGCGCACAGCACCAGATGTTTCATGCCCATAATCCTGTTCATTCCTGAAATTGACAGCACCCACCCTACCGGGTGCAGCCACCGACTCTGACAACCACATCCTGATCCATCAGGGCCACATATGAAAACCACACTCAACGGACCTGTGGAAGAGCCTGCTTCTACCACAAACCTGTGGCGATCGGTTTTTCCAAAAAAGAAAAAGAGAGCCGCACAACGGGCTGGACCAGTTCATCCAGGCAACAGATGAAATATGGCGTGTCGGCAGTAAGGAAGGAGTTTTTTGCTTCCTCCCCCTTACCTCTTTACTTCCCGTAGAAATGGTCCAGAACTTGCAGGAAGTCTTGAGCCGTCACGGAGTGCATCAACTGGTTGACCTGATCCTCATTCTCCTCGGCTCTCGCCGAAAGAGAGTATCCAAAAGCCCAGAAGCCAGAACAAAAGCAACGCCTAATTTCTTCATGATCTCCTCCACGTAACTACTCCTCTTTTTCTGCCTCCAATACCTGCTGGATCAGAAGGAGGATCGTTTCGGCACAGGTAACCCCATGTGTCCACAACCCGCACAACCTCCCTAACCTCTAACTGAAAAGTACTTCAATCATGGTTGACGCCAAATTAAACAAAAACACTCTCGCGGAATACTGCAATCTTCTCTGGGAAACATTAGAATGATCCAGTCAAGACACTATCCGTCATTACTCTTTTCGCCCGATATAAGGAAAACCAAAACAGCACATTTTTCCTATCACCAGGCCGCCTACTAAATAATATTTACAACGACGTAGAGAATAGTCACAACACCATGGAGAAAGGAGCTTCACAGGGCCGGGATTTCCTTTTCCTGCCTTCTGCGGCCAGACATCTCCTACTATCAGCCCGTGAAGGTGGTAAAAGAGTACACTCCTGCCGGGTGGGTGGCCGGCGAAAACGGCCTGAACCAGCAGGGACAGCGCATCGCCTCAGCCCCATGGAATGGCCTGTGGCTGCCCTACAGCATTACTCACGAGGTCACTGCCGAGATACCGGGCGGCAACTGGCACACCTTTGTGGACTGCCAGTTGACTAGCGCAGGACAGCAAATCGCCGTTAAATAGTCAGTCGAGGTTCTTCTTCTCGCATGTCCCTGAGCGCTCGATAGAAATGATGAGGTCCTCATCATAATCTCTACGAGACAATCCTCTGTCATAATCAGCTGTAAGCTGGGCCACATAGTGAGAACATGCGCTATAGGGCTTGTGTTGCGTTGCCCATGCAGCCTTACGGGCGACATCAGGGGACATGCCGAGTTGACGCAAATGGATCTCTGTTTCCGCAGCCATGCGATTTGAAACAGCATCCCAATCGCTTTGGGATGGCTCTATGACTGGACGGCTGCAATGAGGCGCACACAAAGAATCAATTACTTTCCTGTTGGCTTCCATCTGCCGCTCATTCCTCTGAGCAAGAGTAAGCCCATTATCTGCCCAAGCCACGCCGGACAGCCCGATGATAGCGGCGGTGATGAGAAGAAAGTGTTTCATGGTCAACTCCCGTAAGGTCATTCGTCCATCTAAGGCATCAGAACAATAAAGGGGAAGACCCATGCCAACAAATAACACCCCCTACTGGGGCCAATCAGGGCAGTAGGAAGACAATCGCGCCTGAGTAAACTCACGAGAACGCTGTAGTCTGCCTAATCTCCGCAACAGTCAAAAATTACGGCGAAATCCCGAATTTATCATAAAAATCAGGATTAAGTAATGGGTCTATATCATTCCTATACTGCGAAGCAGCTGCTTCGAACCCGCTTCCGTGCAGAATTATCTGCTGATTGCCATAAATTACACTTACTGGATAAGCACCCGTGGCAAACTTGGCCGCAACATCTTTTTGGGAATCTTCCCCCATTTTTGTTGCTAAAACAGTTCCCCTAGACGTGTCTACGGAGGACTTGGGAAGGCAATCCCCTCTTCCTTCAAGAGGCAAAGAGTCTCCATTCGAGAAACTGAGCGTAACAGCCTTCTCAGAACAATCAAAATATTGTCCCGGAATAATTAAAGTCGCTCCCGCCTTTTGCGGTGATGAGCGTGTTTGGGGAGGCACCCAAAATGCCGTCAACACGAACTCACGCCCAGAAGAAAATTCCAACTCCGGCGCGCCAGCAACATCGTGGATTGCTCGCCATACTCCAGTAACAACCCCTGCGGTTATATAGCGATCATCGGCGCACGCTTTGCCCCCTGCCAATGCCCATACAGCAGCGGCAGCAAACAGAAGTTTCTTCATCTCACATCCTCCCTATTCCATAGAACGCTACTCCACAGGATGCCCCATGAAAACCCTCTCCCTCACCCCTGACTGGGACCTGACACTGGACAGCACGGGCAATCTGGTCGTGCTGACGGACAAGGCGGCCATCCTTCAGGACGTATGCTCTGCCGCCCGCACATGGCTGGGCGAGGTGCTCTACGACACCGGGCAGGGCATCCCCTACGACACGGACATCCTCCGCTCGGACGTGGACCTCTCCTTCTATTCTTCGGAGATCGAGGATGCCGCCACGTCTGTTCCCGGCGTGGCGGCGGCCACCTGCCACCTCGCCAATCCCACCAAGGAACGCCAGCTCACCGGCATCATTCTCGTAACCTTCAGCGATGGGAGCACGGACCATGCCCAGTTCTGACGCCACGACCAACGTCCCGGCCCCCATCCTCACCGATGCGGGCTTCACTGCCCCTTCCGAGCAGGACATCCTTGCCGGGGTTCTGGCCGACATGAACGCCGCCCTGGGCGGTGGGGCCAACACGGCCCTTTCCACCCCGCAGGGGCAGATCGCCCTCTCCGAGACCGCCATCCTTGGCGACTTTCTGGGGGCGATGATCGCCATCTTCAATGGCGTGGACCCGGCCTCTTCTTCCGGGCGGATGCAGGAGGCCATCGGGCGCATCTACTTCATCGAGCGCCGCCCCGCCACGGCAACGACCGTCACGGTGCAGGCCAGCGTGAACGCCCCCGGCCAGACCATCGCTGCCGGTACGGTCGTGGCGCAGGGAACGGATGGCAGCCTCTATGTGGCCCCGCAGGCCATCACGCTTCCCCAGTCCGCCACGGCCAGCCTCGAGCTTGCCTGCCAGACATCCGGGGCCATCAGCTGCCCCGCCAACAGCCTGACGCTCTATCAGGCGGGGCTGGGGCTGGCATCCCTCACCAATCCTGCCCCCGGTGCCACGGGCGCTGATGCCGAAAGCCGCACCGACTTTGAGGCCCGGCGGCAGGCCAGCGTGGCGGCCAACAGCATCGGGCAGAATGCGTCCCTCATGGGGGCGCTGCTGGAGCTGCCCGGCGTGACGGATGCTTATGTGACGGACAATCCGGCACAGGCTCCGACGGTGCAGCAGGGCGTGACCATCCCGGCGGGGGCGCAGTACATCCTTGTCGAAGGGGGCAACCCGCAGGACATCGGCCAGGCCATCCTGCACAAGAAGCCCCCGGGCATCCCCACCGTTGGCACCCAGATCGTCACGGTGCAGGACGCCAACCCTGTTTATGCGGGGAACCAGCCGTCATACTCGTTCCGCTATGACAGGCCGACGCCGGTTGCTGTCCATGTGGTCATGGAGATTGCGGCCTCGGATGCCGTGCCATCCAATGCGGCACAGCTCATCCAGCAGGCCATCGTGGCGTATCTGACAACCGGGGCCAACCGCATCCGGCTGGGCAGAACCGTCTATGCCTCCCGCCTTTCTGCCGTGGTGGACGGGCTGGGGGACTGGGCAGAGGTTCTCACCCTGACCATCGGCACCGATGGCAATGCGGGCCAGAACAGGATCACACTACCGATCAACCAGCTTCCCACGGTGACGGCGGACACGATCAGCGTGCAGGTGGTGGCATGATCGACATACGGGAGACCATCCTCGCCCAGTATGCCAACAGCCCTGCCCTCACCGGCATCCTCGAGCGCTTCAATGCGGCGGTGGACCCGCAACGGTCTATCGAGACCTTCCTCCATGATGTCTGGAACCCGGCCACGGCCAAAGGCTGGGGGCTGGACGTGTGGGGGAGGATTGTTGGGGTCGGGCGGGTTCTACGCATTGACACGACAGGCTATTGGGGATTTGCACAAGGCTATCCGACCTCCAGAACCTTTGGTGAAGGCATCTGGTATTCCGGGCGTGGAGCAACAGCCAATTACCGCCTGACAGACGAAAACTACCGCCAGCTGATCCTAGCCAAGGCAGCAGCAAACATTTCTGCCGGGTCCATCGCTGACATCAACCGCATCCTCATGATCCTCTTCGGCAACCGTGGCAACTGCTACCTGGCCGATACGAGCGACCACACCATGATGCTCGTTTTCTCCTTCCGCCCCACAGCCATTGACGTTTCCATCATCGCATCCGGTGTGCTGCCCCGCCCCTCTGGCGTGCAGTACCGCTACACCTTCATCCCCCCTGCCAAAAATGATTTCGGGAATGACATTCTATGAAGACTTCCGACCTTCCAGAGAAAATTACCGTTCCTTTTGCCCAGAATGCAGGTCTGGCCTATCGGCGTGACATCCCTCTCCAGAGCAGTGATGCAGGGGCGGCCTCTTTCATGCTGGGTTTCCCCGCGCTGACCTTTCAGCCTACGGGGGCTGGGGGCACACCACCAGATGGCCGGGACATGAACGGCATCCTGTTTGCCCTCTCATCCATCGCACGGGCATGGTGTGCAGGCACCACGATGACATTCGATGCATCATTCGCCCATGATGTCGGAGGCTACCCGCTGGGAGCTGTTCTGCGATCCACCACGGACCCGTCCATTCTGCTCATCAGCCAGCAGGATGGCAACATGACCAACCCCGCAACCGACCCTGACGGAACATACTGGCGGCGCATCGGCAATGATGAGGCACTCCAGCACGCACTGGGGGCCCTCTCCGACCGTCTGGACAGCAGGCTCAGCCGTCTTGATGGAGCCTCAGCCAATCTCCTGTTCGCCTCGCTCTATCAGGACGGATCAATGCCCACTCCCCCAGCATGGGCCACACGCCTTCATGTCGTGGCACTGGGGGCAGGAGGGGGAGGTGCCAACTGCCAGGCATGGGGCGAATTCTCCAACACCAATTCTTCAGGCGGTGGCGGTGGAGCTGGCGCCTATGCAGAGGGTATCTTCTCCATCTCTCCTGCCGATACCCTGTCCGTCAGGGTCGGTCGGGGGGGCACCACAGAACAGCCTGGCGGCGATACCGTACTGTTCATCAACGGAACTGCCGTCATGACGGCAGGTGGCGGCAGAGGAGCCTCATGGCAGGCAAAGGCCTCCAGTGCTGGGGCCCCTGGCGGTTCCGCACATGGAGGAAACATCCTCATGCAGACCGGTGCCCCAGGGTCAGACGGGCAGAACGGCCCGTTCATTCTTGTTGGCAACGGAGGCGACTCTGCTTTCGGGGGCGGTGGACGGGCCGGTGCACAGGGAGGACTGGATGCCTCCTCCTTCGGTGCGGGAGGAGGTGGAGCCTATGATGCCTTCTCCAAAAACACACTCTTTTCTGGCGGCACAGGAGGCAACGGCCTGATCCGCTATCGCTGGCTGGTCTGAGCGTCATCCAGCCTTTGGGACCGCCCGCAGGCGGCGCAATGAAACCAGCATGAGGAAACCATGACACAACCAGCAAACAGGGTTCCTGCCTGGCGCTCCTACACGGCAACGGGAAACCCGACCGACATCGTCCCCTCCACAACCGTTGCCAGGGAAATTGGCGGCAAGATTGACGCCATCAACGGCCAGGCAGCGGGGCTGACCATTGATGGTGACAGTACCCTTGCAGGAGAAAAAGTCCGGGATGTTCTGGCCCGCTTCCCGGAAAAACTGGTGACCAGCTACGGTGTCACCCACGACCCTGACGGCCAGCACACAGCCGCCAACAGTGCCGCCTATCAGGCCGCCATCAATGACTGTGCAGGCACCTTCCGGCTGGTGCACCCTGCCGGGCTGTCCGTCATGCTTGGAACGCTCCGCATCACCCGCCCGGATACGCATCTCGTCCTGGATGGTATCATCACCCTGGCGCCAGACAGCAACACGAACTGTCTGGACATCTATGCCCCCGGCCAGTCTCTGGAGCGGATTTCCATCACGGGACAGGGAATCATTGACGGAAACCGGTCCGGCCAGCAGGGGGGACAGACCGCCGTAAGTGGCGGCATATGCGCCAACACGCTGAGCCATACAGACAATACGCCTGATATGCCTTCATTTCCAACACGGATCGACAATCTGCTGATTTCCGGAATCACGATCCGCAACACCTTCAACTGGCCGCTTTCTCTGGGGTTCATCAGCAACAGCCTCATTACCAACATCACGCTGCTGGATGGCGGCAACAGCCCCCAGTTCATCTGGTCGGCTGACAACTGCTGGTTCACGGACAGCCTATCAACCGGTCACACCGATGGCGGTTTCGTCTTCTACATGGGCTGCCGTCGCTGCGGGGCCACAGGTAATACGGTCTCCAGCAACCATGACGGGATCGGCGTCTATGCCGACAGTTCCGACCAGCCCGCCAACGAGAACATCCTGATCGCCAACAATCATGTCCACGACAATGCCGACGGGGGCATTGGCATCACGACGACAGACCAGAAAAGTGCAGACGGGCTGATCCAGCGGAACATCCTCATTACGGGAAACATCCTCTCCAACAACAATACGCACGGACGCAACGGGGGTGGATCCATCGGCATCGTGGCGGCTCATGGCGTACAGGTCCGCAACAACCTTGTATCCCGTGATGGATCAACCGCCAGAACGGGCAACCCGGTCTATGCCGCCTATGTCTCGGACAGCTGCCAGTTTGTCGAAATTGAAGGCAATCATTTTGAGGATATCGGCTCCACTGCCAATCCGGGAACGGCCATCTATCTCAACAGGCCCACTGGCGCCATCATCCGCAACAACATATTTGCCAACACGGCTGGTACCTCCGGCCCGCTCCGTACAGGCCTTGGCGGAACGGTCGGTGCTGCTGGCCTCATCAGCGGCAATGTAGCGGCCGGACCAATGGCCGGCCCCCTGCTGGCTCTGGCATGGCAGACTGATACAGCTTTCATCAGCCAGCCAGATGGCATGGGCGGACTGCTGGATACCCTCCCCCGAAGCAGCAACATCGTGGCATCAGGCCATTATGACTATGATGGCCGTACACTGAGCAGGCAGATCGGTGCCACGACCGATGATACGGGCCTCTTCCTCCAGACAGCACGGAACCAGACCACGGGAGCCGTTTCCGGCGATATTGTCCTGAACAAGGGCAACATCTTCCGGGTCTTTTCCCTCTCACTGAACGGGGCCATCACCACACCGAACGGCCACGTCCTGCTGAACATACGCAGCCCATCCGGCGCACCGCTCATGATGCAGGTTTTCACCATAAAGGCAGCCCATGGAGACAGGGTCACCTTTCCGCAATCCTTCACCAGCGACACCGTGTCGGTAATGGTTCCGCCATTCCATAACGGAACCAACATGATTGTTGGTGGCCCCTCAACCCTCTCCCCACCGGACCGCACCGGCTTCACGGTTGGAAAATTCTGGGTCGGACTGGGAGGTGCCAATATTGATCCGGCCGATGACATTACTGTCATGGCCATTGGAGAGCTTTCGTCATGACCCAGAACATGGCCTATTTCGCCATAATTGATGAAGGAGCCGCCATGGAGCCTGTCCCCATCCGTGGCTGGACCATCATTCCCCTCACGCAGGACAGGAAACAGGCCGATGGCACCATAACCGCCCACAGCCTGACGGAAGAAGAGCTGCACCAGCAAGTCACACCGCACATGCCTGCGGGAAGCCGGGCCATCCGCCTGCATGTCACGGATGAAGACTGGAACGCCCGCCCTGTTGTAAATCCAGTTCTCTCCAAGGGGGGCATCACACAGGGAAAAACACCCTCCACCACCCTGCGGGACCAGGCCGCCGCCATGATGCTGCAGGTTCAGCAACAGGCAGCCATGACTGCCGCCATGGGCGAAACCTTCGGCCCCAAAATGCGGGCCTGTGTCAGCACACTGAGAGCCATCCTGGATGGTTCTGACACACCAACGTCCCTCCCCACGTTACCCGCCAGACCAACAGATTGAGAGCCCCCATGAATCCCTATTTTGCAGGCTGTTTTCTCCTCACCATGCTGGCCTTTCTGGGAGGGCTGATTGCCTATGCCAACAGGGCTGGACGCAACAGCGCACGGGTCCGGTCCAGCCAGCAGGACGCGGCAACAGCCCAGGCCACAAGCAAGGTCGCCCGCACCATGCTCGAAGCCCGTACCAACGGCCTGCGGACCCGCACCCAGCTGCTGGACACACTGGAAAAGGGACAATTCTGATGGCCCCCGCTCCACCGCCTGCGGGACTACTGGCAGGGCTGGCCTTGTGCCTGCTGGCAGGCTGCAACCAGCCTCCCTTTCGTCCCCTCTGCCCGGCGCTTGTCCATTATTCGCCAGAAGAAGAGCGGGCTGTCGCCAGAGAGCTCCATCTCCATCCTGACCTGAAGGAAACGCCCCTCTTCCTTCTGGATTATGGAAATGAACGCCATGAAATTCAAAAAATCTGTAGCTGACCACCACGCTCTCACCCCACATTGACCGCCCGCCAAGGCGGTTTTTTTTATGGAACTGCTCCCATGATGCCCACACACCTTCCTGACAGGATCACCCCTCTCAACGAACGGATTGCCGCCCTGGAGGCAGTACAGGCCCGTCATGATGAAGACCTCACAAAGCTCAGCAACAAGATCGATAATCTGGCGCTGGAACTTCATGCTGGCATTGCCTCCCTGAGCGAACAGATACGGGAGAGCAATTCATTACGGTCACGCACTGTTACAGCCGCCATCACAGGCGGCGGTGCGGTTGGCGGAGCAGTCGCCGTGGGGCTCTATCAACTCATCCACACGCTCTACCCCCATTTCTTCGGAGGCTGATGACCATGCCCCAGACACCCACCCGGCCACCCCGTGGCATCCGCAACAACAATCCGGGCAATCTGACCTTCGCCCATCAGCCCGGCGCCGTTCTGGAGCCTGCTGGACCGGGCATCACGCCCCGCTTCGCCCGCTTCTCCACATCAGAAGCTGGCCTGATGGCCTTGCGGGACCAGCTCTGCCGTTACATGGTACGGGACAGGCTGGATACCGTCGCCTGCATCATCAGCCAATGGGCCCCCCCGGCCGAGAACGATACCCGACGCTACATTGATACTGTTGCGCAGGCCCTTGGCGTGACGCCGGATACAGTCCTCGGCCCGCCTACGGCCACCCTGCTTGCCAGCCTGATGGAGGCCATCATCCACTACGAAAATGGCCAGAACCCTTATGGACGGCTGGTGGCCCAGGTCGCAGCAGCCCTCCCTGCCCTCCGGCAGACCCCAGCGACCTGACCGACGCTTCCATCTCATCATACATCAATCCCATGACCGCCTCTCTGCGGCCTTATCATCACGGAGATACCGCCAATGGATATCAGCTCCTTTTTCACCACCCTTCCCGATGGTCTCCAGAACTACGTGGCACTGGTCATCATCCTCTGCAATCTGATGACCGTGTTCATCCGCCCGCCAGCGGCCGGCTCCCGCTGGATACTGCCATACCGATGCATATCCACGCTGGCACTGAATGTCGGTTGGGCCAGAAATCACCTCCAGCCAGGGCACCCAGCGAAAGAAGCCTCACATAATTCCTGAGCCCCAGGCAGAGACCGTCTCTCCCCCCCCCTCGCCTGTGAGCTGTCTCACCTGCTACAGAACAGACAGCGTCATCACGTCAGGACCATCGGCCATGTCACATGCTCTCATTGCCTGCCTGCTCTACGGCCTGGCGGCCTTCGCTGAAATTGCAGGCTGTTTCTCTGTCTGGGCCTGGCTGCGGCTGGGGCGGTCCCCGCTCTGGCTCCTGCCCGGCGGGCTGTGCCTCGGCCTGTTCGCTATCCTGCTGACATTCAGCCCGGCTGACCATGCCGGGCGGGCCTATGCCCTGTATGGCGGCCTCTATATCATCACCAGCCTCTTTTGGGGCTGGGCCGTGGAGGGTCTGGCACCGGATGCATGGGACATGGCAGGGGCTGCCCTCTGCCTGGTGGGAGCCCTGCTCATTCTTCTGGCCCCCCATGGCCGGACCTGACCACCTGCCTCAGGACCGATAACTGAAGCGTGGCAGTGTCCAGTTGTAGCGGATGGAGAGCAGACGGAAACTGATGCCGAAAATCATGGAGATCAGCAGCTCGATGTTCCTGTTGTCCACAATATGGGAGCAGCAGAGAAACACGACCCCCGTACTGACAGACACCGTGCCATACAGTTCGGACCGGAACAGCAGCGGAATGTCATTGCAGAGTATATCCCGCAGCACGCCGCCCATACATCCCGTGATCATGCCAGAAATGATGACACAGACCACAGAAAGATGTTCCGTCATTGCTACCTGGCAGCCCATAACGGTAAAGACGACAAGGCCAATTGCATCCAGAAACAGGAACAGTTTGCGCAACCTGTGCATGTGCTGGGCCACCATGATGGTGGCCAGGGCGGCAAACCCGGTAATGAGCGGGTAACTGGGATGCCGCACCCAGGACAATGGATAATGGTTGAGCAGCACATCCCGGATGGACCCTCCCCCCAGGGCGGTGATCCATCCCAGCAGGAACACCCCTACAAGATCCATCTCCAGCTTGCCCGCCAGCAGGGCAGCCGTCATGGCCTCGGCAATGATGGCCACGATATACAGCGTGGTGTAGAGATCAAAGGTCATGCCGGATTCCCTGCCATGCGCCACTCTGCCAGAAAAAATGCAGCCCTGCCGCCTAGCGGACCACCAGCCGCCCGTAATTGGCGAACAGGACATGCGTGTCATCCTCCCCAAAGGGTGCTCCCTTCTTCAGGCAGAGAATAAAACGATTCATGAACCGCATGGAGGCCAGCGTATCGTTGGCAGCATCACCGTTGAATTTCACCATCAGATGGTTGAAGTCACCATCAACCGCATAATAGCGCTCAGATGAAAAACACTCACAAAGAGCATGAAACTCCCGCTCCATCGAACTGACCATCTGCCGGTAAAAGAGATGGGATGCCTCGATCTCACGATAAAAAGCCTCATGCCGGGGCTCGACCCGTGGATGTGCAGTAGGGAAAGCTGTCAGATCCTGTGAAAAAAGCTCATGCTTGGACAAACGCCCGATCTTCTTCCCCAGCTGGCGCACCTCCGCCTCATAACCAAGCAGACTGTAAACTGAATCAACCATAAAGATAGCTCCCTCCCTGAGCCGTCTTCTCTACCCGAGGGCAGAGACATGAGGCATGACGGACCACATGACATCGCAGAATGAGTAACATACCTGTACACACAGCAGAACGGCTTTCTTGCACAGGCATGACGGCATGTTTTACCGGTTAGGATGGTTCAGGGCCCAGCAACGTGATGTCACGACATTCTGATCCCTGGCAGGATTAGGCATCGTCAGGGCACACAGGACCGTACTTCCAGCCCTGTCCGGCATATCCCCCCGGAACAGAACCAGCACCTCCTCCCCTCCGGCCTGATGGGCAGCAACAACACGGTATTGCCTGTCCAGCAGGGTTTCCAGGGAATCTTCAAGGGGCGTCATCCGGGTTGGAATGGCCAACGGGCTGTACGGCGCCTTGATTCCTGAAGCCGGCAGGGCCAGCCCAGCCGCCATGGCACCAGCCGGAACCATGAGACAGGCCAGGAGGGCCATGCTGCCTTTCGTAAACCGCCACACGGTCCAGTCTCCCTTCACGTTCAGAACAGCTTCGCCGCAATGGCACCAACCTGCACCGTCCCCTTGAAATAACGATTGGCTGGCAGAACAGCCGCAGCCTGGCCATCATGCATCTTCAGGACGCCTCTCACCCGCGTGAAAATGGACGTCGCATGATCGCTGTTCTTCCGGCTCAGGTTGGCAGAGATCACATAGCTTACCGTACCATCATCATACCCGCCACCAGCACCATGGCGCAGACGCACCCTCATGCGGTACTGGTCCAGCCTGTAGCTGTCCTGACCGATGGAAACCGTCTTCTCATCCTGTTCCTGCCGGATATTCGGGCCGATCTGGGTCTTCAGCACATCCACTGGCGTGCTGTTGCCCGCCACAAGGGCTGTTGGAGACAGCTGGGCCTGCACCTCATACACACGGTCCAAGCCCTCTGCCTGGGCAGCTCCAGCCATTAAGCTCATGCCCAGTGCCATCATCCCACCATAAAGACCGGCTTTCCCATATCGTACCATCATCAGCCCCAGGACCTCCCTATCATTCCACACTTGTCACAGACCGGCAGGGCACAGATGCCAAAGGAGGCCCAGCCTGTCACCATGACCGTCTCCTTCCCGGCAAGCTGTCATTTTGTTCCCCAACCGGAACATGAATTAACATTCACACATCAGCTTTGCCGTGCAAATCAAGATTCCGACAGAGAAGGACTTTCAGCCCGGGCTGGAGCGATCATCAAGAAGAATCTGCATGAAGGTCAAATCCAGCCAGCGCCCGAACTTGCAGCCGACCTGCCGACACTGCCCAACCACAGCAAAACCCAGCTGTTCATGCAGTCGGATGGAGCCGACATTGCCCGATTCAATCCCGGCAACCATGGCATGATATCCCCGCTGGCGGGCCTCTTCCAGAAGAGCCACCATCAGAGCCCTCCCGATCCCGGCCCTCTGCCTGTCCTTGTGAACATAGACGGAATGTTCCACGGTATGACGGTAGCCATCCCAGGCACGCCATGGCCCGAACGTGGCATAACCAGCCACTCCACCCCCGTCATCAACGGCCACCAGCACGGGAAGGCCTGCCTCATCGTGGGCTTTCAGCCAGGCGGCACGATTGGCACTGTCCACCACCCTGTCATTCCATATGGCTGTCGTCGTACTGACAGCATGGTTGTATATCCCGGTAATGGCGGCAATGTCCCTGTCTTCAGCTGGCCGAATCTTCATCCCTGCTTCCTCTTCTTCCAGGCCCGCTCCCCTACCTGCCAGAGGGCCTGCCCATAGCAGTACGTTCCACAGAACAGGCAGCAAAAACAGCACCCTTTCATATTTTTTGCAGAATCCTCCAAAAAACCATTCCTTTATTACGTAAAATTAATTACTGATGCCTGAAGATGACATCCGTCACCCCCGCCTTGGAGAACAGAATCATGTCGTCCTCCTATCACTTTCTTTTTCAGTTGACCGTCACAGCTTCCCTGCTCGTTGGTTTTGCGGCAGCAGGACCACTCAGCGGCTTGCGCAAACGCCTCCCCTTCCGGCGGCAGTAAGAAGCGGCGGCAGTGCGGCATGGAAGCCTGACATCAGGACTCCTTATATCCTGTATAAATTATACAGGTTTGACGTATCTTCCCTCTTCCCCATAAAATCCGGCCCATTACAGAGCATGATCCACCTGCCAGCCTTCCTGTAGCAGGCGGAATGCGGGGAAGCCGGAGGGAGCATGAGACTGGAGACTGCGTCTGAGCCCGTTTTCTTCTGGGGCGGCCTTCTGGCCGGGGCCGTGTGGGCCGTGCTCCTGTGGATGCAGCTCCCCGGCAATACGCCCAGACCCGAGAAGCTGGGCCGTACTGCCGGTGTGGTCGGCATTGCCCTGTCCAGCGGGCTGGCATGGCTGCTATGGGCTCATGTCTTCGGTGCCATGGCCGCCTTTTTCTGCCTTGGTGGGCTTGGCATGGTACTGCTGTGCATCATGCCCATCCTCTGGGCCATTCTCATTTCCACCCAGTCCCATACGTCCTGATGGAGGAATCACAAGGCAGGGACAGGCGGCCGGTTCCCCCACAGCCCCATCCTTCTGCCGTATTGTGGCTGCGATTGGGCATCGGTGGCCTGCTGGCAGCTCTTTTCATCATGGCGGCCTGTTGGGCAGACATAACCCTCCCCTGTTTCCGCCCTTATGGCATGACAGGCTTCTGCCTGCTGATGACGGGCGCCTGTCTGGCCGGGATTACGGGGCTGACCCTGTGTATCGGCCTCGGCCCATGGCAGAAGCTCCAGCATCTGGCCATCCGGTACCGCGCCCTGCATGGCTGGATCGGCATTACAACCGGCACTCTGCTTTCCATGAGCTTTCTGGCCGGAACCATGACCCTGTTTGCCGCCCCTCTCCAACAATGGAGCCAGCCGCCCCTGCCGGACCATGGAGCCCTCCCACTGGCAGACATCCCCGCGACGCTTGACCAGATTCTCACATCCCGGACAGAAGACCTACCCTCCATCTTCCCCGGCCTCCATTACAGGGTCGGCCTCAAAACATCAGATACGGCCACCCTCAGCATCCCGACAGGGCCAGAGTTGCCCCTCGGCCTGCCAGCATCCCATATTCTCATCAGCCTGCCTGCCTCTCATACTCCCTCCCTTCACCAGCTGACCCTGTCCCCTGTTCCCACGTTCATCGGAGGGCTGCACCGCCGTCTGGGCCTGCCACTGCCCGAAAACTGGGCCATGCCTCTTGTCGGTACCGTCTGCCTCCTTTACGGCCTGGCGCTGCTCTCCGGTGTCATTCTTCTTCTGCCCGGCATATGGCGCCACCTCATGAGCGTCCGCCTGCTGGGCCACAGCCGCCGCCTCTGGCTCGACCTCCACAGTCTTCTCGGCCTCTGCTCCCTGCCCTTCCACCTCATCATCGCCCTGACAACGGCGCTTTTTGCCTTCTCGCCGCTACTGTACCCTGTCTCCTCGAGGCATGACGGCATCCAGCAGGCAACTGCCAGAGAGATGCCATCAGCATCATCGCTTCTTCCCCCCGAAAAAGCCCTGTCCTTCCTGCATGAACTGGCACCAGATTTTCATCCCCTCACGCTGGATTATGTCCTGCCCCCTCACGGCACGGACAGTCAGGCCGAGCGCCTTGCCCTCCATGCCCCGCTTTACAATGCCAATGGGGAGCGGAGCCTGCCTCCGGCAGGACAGTCTTATCTGCTGGCAGAAGGAACAGACCTCCAGAACCCGCTCATTGGCCGGGATCGTGGCGCTGTCCTGCTGACCCCCGAAACAGGCCACCTGATCGACAGCCAGAATCTACCCGGCCAGCAAACACCCGCCCGCCATATCCTGACATGGTGCCTCGCCTTGCATTTCGGGAGTTTTGGCGGCGAATTTGTCCGCTGGCTCTATGTGGCACTGGGTCTGTGCGGCGTCGGTTTTTTCCATGCTGCCAACCAGCTCTGGCTCAATACCCACCGCCGCAGGAAACCGGAACAGACGTCCTGCGTGGAAACACCCGCCACCCTCTGGCTGGGCCGTCTGAGCGAAGGGACACTGCTGGGCTGCCTGCTGGGGCTGTGCGGCATCATCGCCATCAGCCCCCTCATGACCCATCTGACACCGATCCCCCATCTGTCCAGCGTCTCAACGCCAGACATGGAACACTCATACCAGCAGACCAGCCTAGCCTACCATGGGCTGATTGCCTTGACACTGGTCAGCTACTGTCTGCTGCCCAGAGCCTTATGCCGCGGGATCATTCTGGCCCTTGCGGCCTTCTGTCTTTCGGGAGCCGTCACAATCGTGCTTATGCGTCATACAGCCGTGCAGACCCCTCTTGCGGCAGAACTGACCATCGCCTTCAGCTTTGCCAGTCTGGCCCTCTGGGCTGGGAGTCTTCTCACGCTCTACCGTTGGAAACAGGTCGCTCCCACTGGCAGGTGATACCCCCCAGCGGAAGCCGGCCTGATACACGCTCAGCTCTCGGAGGCATCAGCTGAAGCATCAGCCTGACCCGCCTTTTCATCGTCAGCAGGCAGGCCCGCCCAGTCCCGAATCATCGTCTCCGTCAGATAAAGCAGGGTTGGACCGATGAAGACACCAGCAAAACCAAGTGTGGACAACCCACCAAAAGCGCCCACCATGATAACGATGACAGAAATCCGCACATACCGGCGAATGATGAGCGGCTGAAGGAAATTGTCTCCTGCAATCACCACAAGCGCAAACAGCAGCATGATGATGGCGTGCATCAACGGTGCCGTAAAATAAAGCCAGACGGTGCTGAGAATCATCACCCATGCCCCACCGAACTGTAGAACACAGGAAATGAACATGACCGCCGCCACGACACTGCCCATCGGCATACCAACGGCCATCAGGCCAACCCAGCCGAACAGTGATTCAAGAATGGCTGTCAGCGTGACACCCAGAGCAACACCTCGTGTCGTGATCTCGGCCTGCTTCAGCAGGGCACGTCCCTTTCTGCCGCCAAGCTGACCACCAATCCGGTCCAGAAGCATGATGATGCCCTCCGCCCGGCCCAGCAGCAGCACCATGACGATCAATGTCAGAGCGAATTCCAGCAAAAGAGACCCAAAGCTGCCCGCTGATGCCAGAAGGACATGCAGGATCTTCTCTGGCGACGGGATGACCTGTTTCAGCAGCTCCGGCAGGCTGTTTTCCCGCAGATGATCCCAGAACGGAATGATATTGCCCCCAACGTAAGGGATACGCCCCACCCAGGCGGGCGCTGCTGGCAGCTGTATTGTCGGCAGGATCCCAATGAAATGGGACACGGCATCAACATGCCGTGCAAAAATGACGATCACCAGCACGGCAGGCAGGAAGAAGATGATCATGGCGGCCAGGACGGTAAAAAAGACCGCCGCTGACCGGCTGCCAAAGCATATGGTCTGCAACCGCTGAACCAGCGGCCAGAGCGTGACAGAAATCGTCGCCCCCCAGAGAATGGGGGGCAGGAAAGGATGGATGATCCATACCGCGGCCAGAAGCAGAAGCCCCACGGCCAGAGCGGTCAGTACTGGCCGGACCGGGCTGACCGCAGCCCGGGTCGTAGCCTCGGCTGAAGCAAAGAAATTCCTGAAACGCGTTATCATGACCTATCCTGAGCAAAAAGGTGCCTGTATGGCCCCAATAAAATAGAATCCCGGGAAAGATGGAAGACCGGTACCATGACTATGGTTACAATCTTTTCATCCACACCTCGTGACCTATCTCAATGAAAACTGCTAAAAGATTGCTGGGACGGATACCGGCACGGTACCGTCTACCCGGCGTTGCCAATTCACCACATGAGAGGATTTACCTGCATGTCTCAGAAAGAAAACAATATCGCCCGCAGCATGACCCGCGAAGACCTCATCTTCGCTCTGGTGCAGGATGTAGTCCGCATCGAAGGTCCGAACACCAAGATCGACCGTGCCTACCTTCTCAAGCTCGTGGCTGAAATTGCCCGTTCCGTCGACGGCAAGTAAAACCTCCCCGCACGACAGTGGCATGGAAAGCCAGGGTGACAGTCACCCTGGCTTTTTTTTCATGTCTGGGACCCATCATCAGATGGCAGCGTCATAGAAACCTGCGGCACCATGAGGCTGATACCTTCCTGGCTGAAACGTGCCAGCACCCCGGAGATAACAGCCGTTCTCACGGCATCACTGTTCGTGCCCCGTGCAACATAGATCGCCAGCGTCGCAGAAACCGTATCCCCCACCTTGTCACCCAGCCAGCTCTGCGGGGCCGGGTCCTTCAGAACATCCGGCTGATCCGCCACGACAAGCATGAAAAGCGCCTTCACCTTGTCCACACTCACATTGGTCGGTACAGCGAAAACAAGGCTCATCTTCAGCGGATTATGACCCGCACTGTAATTCTGCACATTCGCCGTGATAAACTGGGAGTTGGGAACAATGAGTGTCGTTCCATCACTCAGCCGGATATCCGTTGCCCGGACATTCACACGCTGAATCACCCCCGTATTGCCACTGATGGTGATCTTGTCCCCAGCCTGGGCCGGACGTTCCGCCAGCAGGATCAGACCAGAAATGAAGTCTTTGACGATGGACTGGAGACCAAAACCCACACCCACTGACAGCGCACTGACAACCCATGTCAGATTCTGTACGGAAATGCCGATCATGGCCAGAAGCTTGAGCCCCGCAGCGATCCACAATGTATAAGTCAGAATGCTGATGATGGATGTCCGTGCCCCATTATCCAGGGACGTGACCGGGAACAGACGTGTCTGCAGCCACTGTTGCAAAAACCGTATGGCGTAATAAACGCCCACCAGCAGCAGGGCCGCCCCCACTATCGTCCTTGGCGAGACAGGCACACCAAACAGGATACCCCCACCAAAGACATGCTCCAACTGCCGCCATGTCCCGATGAAGGAAACACCATTTCTGCCCTGCAACAGGGCAATGAATACCATGACAAGGCTGAGACCAACCAGCGCCGTGGTGATAACCTCCATCTGCGCAAGACGGCGGGCACTCAGCTCCAGCTCGGTCCACAGCCGCCCAAGACGGCTCTGTGCCGAAAAGAGGAACTGTGAAAAGTCCCGCCACGCCTGCATGAGCAGCATGACGGCCCCAAAGGCATAAAGCAGCGTCAGCACCCAGTCATTCAGCAGGAAAGCAAAGGAGATATAACCACTCAGAACGGCAACGGCCGTCACTCCCATGAGCAGGGCAGAAACACCATGCAGGGGAATATGCTGGATCAGTACGGCACCAATATCCTGCCCCGTACTGCCTGCCTCCACATCCCCCAGAGCCGCCCCGTTTTTCTGGTCACGTTTGCTGGAGCGGCACGTCAGATACAGCAGGATGGATGTGGAAAGCGCAAATGCTCCTTCCAGCACGGCATCCAGCCCGGGGCCGACATCGCGGCTGACTTCGGCCGTCCGCAACGCTCCGTAGAACAAAATTCCTCCACCGAGAAGCAGACTGCACGGCAGGCACGCCCTGCCCAGAAGCCAGCGCTTGAGGGACACCCCGGCCCCGATGATGAAACCACACACCGGCAGTGCCTGTGTCAGATACGCGCCCTGCATGGCGGGCACGCCATCACTGTCGAAACCCACAAGCTGCCAGCCCTGCCAGAGGATTTCCGCCAGCAGACCACACAAGACACCGGCCAACACGCTCCCCAGGGCACGCTGGCTGCGGATCACGCCCCCCCAGCTCGCCTGCCCCCGGGCTGAAGCAAGAACACGGGTCGCCAGCTGCCTCAGCACGAAGCCAAACAGCATGACCAGGCAGCCAATACCCAGAACACCAACCAGTGCCCTCGGCTCATCCTGCCCCATATCCCGGAATGTCGCATAACCATCCGACAGGGCCCGCCGCCAGAAACCGACCCCCAGAGGAGAATCGACATGCCGTACCAGCGCTCCCTGCTGGACCTTGCGGCGCAGGTCGTCCAGCTGACCTTCCAGCTGGCGGGTCTGAAGATCACAGACACGCATCCGCACCAGAAGAGCCGTAATCCCCATGGAGGTTTTGCGGGCCGTGACACGCTGCCGGGTGATGGAAGCATCCTCCCCATCCTCGGCCTTGTCGCCAAGAACCTTCAGCAGGGAATTGATAGAGCCCTCATAAGCCTGGATCTGCGCCATCCCGTCCGTCACATGCTGGCGGACCTTCGCCACCTGCTGCGTGTAGGAATCCAGCAACCGCCCGGCAGGCAGCCCCTTCAGTCCCCCCAGAGCGGCACCAACCGTCCGCAAGGTCGTCTGGTCCTGGTCCAGCTGGGTCCGCAATGCCCCCGACACACCGGCCCAGCCAAAATCACCTTCCGGCTGCCCCAGAGGCAGGGAAACTGTCCCGACGGGCGCAGCGTGCGCCGGGGCTGACCCGGAATCCACCTTGTCAGAAGCACTGGCGGCCATGCCCTGCGCAGGAGCCGCCAGCATGGCAACCAGCCCAAGGCCTGCCCCCATGCTCACCATGATCTGACGAACAGAATAACGCTTCATAAAACCTGCTTGTTTCCAATGTCTTGATTCATGACCTGCTGGGCAGACGAACACAGAAATATGGTAGAGTTATGTTACCGTTCAAGATGATCCCGACAGGTTCCGTCCCATCTCCATCCCTGTCCGTATCGCAGCGGCGACATTCTCTGCTGTACGACGGACATTCTCACGGGCCTGCGCCAGCACGACCGGCAACGCCTCGGGACGGGGAACCGTATCAAAGAAAGCATCAATGCCCACCTGATGCATCCTGTCCACACCCTCTCCCGTAGAACCGACAATGGCAATGACAGGCCGCCCCTGGGCTCTGGCAACCTGAGCAACCCCCATGGGAGCCTTGCCCTGGGCACTCTGGCCATCCATCCGGCCCTCCCCGGTGATGACAAGGTCCACATCCCTGAAACGGGCAGCCAGCTGAAGCTGGTCTGCAACAATCTCCACACCTGGCCGCAGCCGTGCCTTCGTAAAAGCCAGAAGCCCAGCGCCCAATCCCCCCGCAGCACCGGCCCCGGGCACAGCCGCCACATCCTTCCCACACCGAAGGGCCAGGATACGGGCATAATGCGCCAAGGCATCATCCAGAAGAATCACATCCTCTGGTCCAGCCCCTTTTTGGGGACCAAAAACATGCGAGGCCCCCCGCGGCCCTGTCAGAGGGCTGGTCACATCGCAGGCCCCTTCCAGCGTGATGTCAGACAGGCGTCTGTCCAGACCGGAAAGGTCCACATCCGCCAGCCTGGCCAGAGCCCCACCACCAGGCGGCAGCTCCTGCCCCTGCTGATCGAGCAGGCGGGCCCCGAGAGCCTGCGCAAACCCGGCCCCTCCATCATTGGTAGCACTGCCCCCCAGGCCGAGAATGACATGTCGGCACCCATGTTCCAGAGCGGCAAGAACGAGCTGCCCAACTCCATAAGTGGTCGTCCGCAAGGGATCACGCTCTTCTGGCTGGAGCAGGGGAAGGCCCGCCGCTGCTGCCATCTCGATGATCGCCGTCTGCCCATCACCGCTGATGCCGAAAAAAGCAGGAACCGGCATCCCCAGCGGCCCCGTGACGGAACAATGCACCAGTTTACCATCCGTACCCTGCACGAGGGCTTCCACTGTTCCCTCTCCACCATCTGCCATAGGCAGGCAGATATACGATGCTTCAGGAAACACGCGGGAGAAACCTGCTTTTATCTCCTCAGCCACCTCAAGTGGGGCCAGACTTTCCTTGAAGGAATCACAGACAATGGCAATTTTCATACGTCCCTCCTGCCTTCAGGGTGCTCCCCGGGCAGGAAAAGGTCTAGTCTTCTTCGCCGTAGAATTCCTCTCCCAGCACGATGGCGGGCCGCCCTTTTGAACGCCGGAAATTGTTCGTATCCCGCAAGGAATAGGCACAGCCACAATATTCCTGTTTGTAGAATCTCTCCCGCTTGCTGATCTCGATCATGCGGGCAGAGCCTCCCCCCTTGCGCCAGTTGAAATCCCAGTAGGACAACCCATCATAGGGCGCCACGGCCCGGGCACCACAATCATTGATCTGGGCCATGTTCTTCCAGCGTGAAATGCCCAGAGAACTCGTCATGACAGGAAACCCGTGCTCATGCGCATACAGGGCCGTGCGCTCAAAACGCATGTCGAAGCACATCGTGCAGCGTATGCCACGCTCCGGCTCCCATTCCATGCCCTTGGCCCGCTCAAACCAGTTGTCCCTGTCATAATCGGCATCAACGAACGGGATGTTGTGTGCCTCGGCAAACCGGACATTCTCTTCCTTGCGCAGAAGATATTCCCGCTCTGGATGGATGTTCGGATTATAGAAGAAGATGGTGTAGTCGATGCCTGATTCCGTCATCGCCTCCATCACCTCACCAGAGCAGGGGGCACAGCAGGAGTGAAGCAGCACCTTTTTCTGCCCACCCGGAGGCTCCAGAACCGGCCTGCCGGACGGTGTCAGCGGAGCAGACACACGGCGCTTTTTCCGGGCTGCATAGCCACGTTCCCTACCGGTCGGGCTGGCCACTCCGGCATGTGTCGTTCCATCACAGGCCGGGTCATGAAGGGCATCCGGCCGGTCTGTCCGCTCATGGCTCATCAGTGAGTTCCTCTATCCGATCATCAGCACACGCCCGCCCCCATACAGAGGCACAGCAGAACTGTCGAGTAGATAGAGCTTCACGTCTCTTTCACCACGCATCTCAACCAGAACCAGCCACTGGCCACGGCCATGAAAGAGCCGAGAAAAATACCGATCTTGCTGGATATGAGCAGGCCCGAAGCAGGAAAGGCCAGCGAAGCCATGAAAAGACTGACGGTAAAACCCAACCCACAGAGCAGGCACAGACCAAAAAGCATCGGCCATGATGTCCGGGCCGGAAGAGAAGCCAGGCGGCACCGTATGGCAAGCCACGTCATGCCGAAAATTCCGGCCGTCTTGCCCAATACCAGCCCCACCACAACAGCCACGATCAGACGCAGATCAAGGCTCGTGAGAGACGTATCAGCCAACGGCACACCCACCATGACAAAACCGAACAGCGGCAACACCCCCCATGTGACCCACGGCGCCAGACCATGCTCCACACGCTCCAGAGGAGACGGGCCATCATGCCGGGCGGTCGGCAGGCAGAGCCCCACCACGACACCCGCCAATGTGGGATGCAGCCCCGCTTCCTTCAGGCAAATCCACAGAAGCCCTCCGCCAATGCCATAAAACCACAGGCAACGGACACCCCGCCAGCCGGCACAGGCCATCATGCCCACAAGGATGACCGTACCGAAAAGCGGCATGGCATGCGGTGTTCCACCATAAAAGAGGGCGATGATGAAAATGCCCAGCACATCATCAAAAATGGCCAGTGCCATCAGCCAGACCCGCCCTCCTTCCGAAACACGCCGCCCCAGCGCCAACAGTACAGGCAGCGTAAAAGCTGCATCCGTTGCAACGGGAATGGCCCAGCCTGACCGAAGGGCAGGGTCAGGTGCAGCAATCAGCGCATACAGCCCTGCTGGAACAACCACACCTCCCAGAGCCGAAAGACAGGGCAGAAGACATTGGCGAAATTCTGCAAGGTGTCCGGCTGTCAGTTCCTTTTTCAGCTCAAGCGAAATGGTGAGGAAAAACAGCGTCATCGGCCCAATGGTGACCAGCTCTGCAACGCTGGGCAGGCAGAAGGGTGACAGGCCATCCCCCAACGGGACAGGTCCCAGAGGCTTGGCCAGCAGCGCATAAAAAGACCGCCATGGTGAATTGGCCAGGATGAAACCTGCCAGCGCCATGACCAGCAGAAGGCAGGGGCCGCCTGTTTCCGGCGTCAGAAACCGATGTCTGCATGTTGCCGTCATCATCGTCCTTTTATGGCTGTCGAGACCGCTCCCCTCTTACAGCGCTCCGGGGAAAAAATCTCTACCACCTGCAAGACGGTCAGTAATGTGAGAACAGGGCCCCCTCAAACAGATAAACCAGCTTGAAATAATAAGCGTTGGTCTCCGGTACATAACGTCCGTCCACCGAATGGGCATAGCGGGTCGTGATGTTAAGCCGGGGATTGATGTTCCACATCAATCCCACGCCCAGCGTAACCTCCCGGCTGCTGCTGTCCGCCACGGAGCGCCCCAGCGTGTTGTCATGCCAGCCGGCATTGTTCTGCCAGTCCATGGAGAAAAATGGCTCCCACCTGCGGCTGGCTTTCCAGCTGAAACGCAGATTGCTGTGAAAGGCCGTCCCCGGATGATAGGAATGTTCCCCTCTGACATGCATGGTCGAAGCCACCACAGCCCCGAGGTCTCCACCGAAACTGAAATGTTTCCACTCATAATCAAACATGAAGCTTGAAAGATTGGACCAGTATTGCGGGTTCAGGACTTTCCGGGTGGCGCTGGGTGTCTGCATGAAGGTCTGGATACCGAACGTGCTGTGTTCATTCGGTTTGAACCACACCGCAGGCCCTGTGATGGTCGGCCCCAATCCACCATAATTTGTGCCATCTGCCAGACGGTAACTTTCCGTCTGGATGACTTCATAGGCAAAACCGACATGAGGAATGGAATCAAACGTCCAGAAATGGACGTATTTGCTCAGGCCAGACCATGTATGGCTGCCCCGTTCCGGCTTTCTGGCCCCCTGCCCATCATAATAATTTCCTGCTGCATTCCCGTCACCATACTGGACGAATACATTGAAAGGCTTGAAATCCACTGGCAGGTCATATTCATGCGGACCAATGACGGCAAACGTGATGTCCGATGCTTCTGCCGAAGCAGACGACAGCAGCCAGAACACGACCATGCCACCCAGCACCAGCAGCCCACCCGGTGATCTCACCCTCCTCAGCCACAGCATGCAGAGCCTTCCCCACAGAGCAGACATGACGCAGGGCCCGGCCGTCAACAAAAGAGCTGCATCACGTCCCCTGCCACCCCCACAGGGATGGCCAGTCTAAAACGGCTTCTGCCTGTATAGAAGGATCGGTTCTCTTTTAACAAGTCAGATCAATTACAAATATAATAGTACCCTGTCAGTACAGCTTACATCAGACCCCAATGAAACCCCTCATACGACCAGATAAAGCTCAGGCTCTCACCCCGTCACATCGTCTCACCCAGAGATAATACACGACGGCCGTCACCAGCAGACTGACAATCCATGAAATATCCACTCCATGCAGGGCTTCCACAAGCGGCCCTGTATACGGGCCGGTCTTCATGAAAGGCAGTTCAACCAGCACACCCAGGAGATAAATCAACACGACCGGCAGATTGAACCGCCCATACGGTCCACCATCCGCCCTGAAAAAGGCCATGACATCATACTCGCCATGGCGCAGCAGGTAATAATCGCACAGATTGATTGCCGTCCACGGCACGAGCACTGCCATCAGTACATCCAGAAACGACGTGTATGCCTGCAGGAAGTCACCAACCATGCCGAGGCTCATGACCAGGGCCGCCCCCAGCAGAAGAACCGTCATGACCAGCCGCCCCCACAGGCCGGCACGCCACGACGGCCAAAAGGTCTGCACCAGAGTAAGGCTGCACAACGCTCCACAATAGACACTCATGGCATTGGCCAGCGGAATGGCCAGTGCCAGCACCAGAAGAACGATATTGCCCATATGGCCGCCCGTCAGGGAGAGCGCTCCAGCCAACGGCAGGGACGGATAGCTCAGTGACAGCAGGCTCCCCAGCACCATGGGCAGAACAGCCCCGATGACAGTTCCCCCATAGGTCGCCCAGAAGGCCTGCCGGCCGGACCCGGCCTCATCCGGCAGATACCGGGAAGAATCGGAAACATAAGGGGCATAGGCGATCTGCCAGAGAGCCGAAACGGAAAAGGCTCCGAAGAATCCGGCTACCGTGCCGTGCATGTCTGCCAGCAATGTGCGGGAAAACCCGCCCAGCCCACAACCGATGGCGTAAATGACCGCCACAATGGAAATCCAGCTGGCCAGACGGGAACAGACATGGATGGCCCTGTACCCCATCATGCAGGGCAGAAGTGTCAGCACCGCAATGAGCCAGACCCCCCTGCTGCCCTGGAAGACAGGCAGCACATGCGCCAGGGCTTCTCCCCCCACGACACAGTTGGAAGCAGCAAAACCGATATACATGAGCACGACCAGCAGGATGATCGGCACCGACCCATAAACGCCAAACTGCCCCCGACTCTGCACCATCTGGGGCACACCCAGACGCGGGCCCTGTGCCGCATGGAGCGCCATGAAGACAGCCCCCACCACATTACCCAGCACCAGCGCCAGAACGGACCAGATGAGCGACAGCCCGAATACGGCTGGCCCCAGGGCCCCGGTAACAACCGTCAGCAATGTCATGTTGGCACTGAACCAGACCGAGAACAGGTCCGCTACCCGCCCGTGACGATGCGCCTGAGGAACGGGGTGAATGGTATGGGTTTCCATATGGGTACTCATGGCCCCGCTTTTCCCACACTCCCAGAGGCGTGAAAAGAGGTTACTTCATGGCAGTCCCGTCCAGACAGCAGGTCAGACTGAAAAATATCCAGAGGCGGAAGATAGACTTTGAAGTTTTACCCAAACTTCTTTAACAGATTCCGCAACAATGCGCTCTTTCTTGGGGGCAATTTCGTACCATCAGGGTTCTTTTTATAGAAATGGGGACTATTATGCCTGCCATATTCTCTTGCCCCATATGGCAGAACGTACCCATTTCTCTAAAAGAACTACGCCGTTATTCATCAGTTTTTCTCAAAAAGCTGGCCAGGCACCGGTCTTGGCTGCTGCCAGTCGCCCTCTTCTGCTTCGCCACCCCCGGTGCGCAGGCACAGGTACTTGATGAAATCGTCGGTAACGAACCCCTGCTCCGGGTTGATACCCCCCTGCCTGCCCATGGCGGCTATACGACCTCGGTTCCTCCCTTTGGCAGGCCGGAGGCCCTCTTTCCCCATGGCTTTGGCATGACGGACTGGCTGCGCAAACGGGGCATTGCCCTCCTCCTCGACAACACGAATGAATTTGCCGGGGCCATCACGCCGCCCAAGAAAAACTATCCCAACTCCCAGCATTTCGCACCCTACAAACAGGGTGCCAGCAATGCCGGGCAATATGCCGCCTCACTCAACATAAACTGGGAACAGCTCATCGGGCTGCGGGGTTTTTCCACACACAGCATTGTTGTCGGCCGCTATGGAACAACAGCCAACCGCATGTTTGGTGACTGGCTGAACCATGCATCGGAAGATTACGGCGGTGGCGGCAATGTGGTTGTCCATCTCGTCATGGCCTATGGTGAAGAAGACCTGTTCAATGGCCGCCTTGCCATCGCTGCCGGCCGCATGGCGGAAATGTCGGACTTCCAGAACAGCCCCCTCTTCTGCAACTTCCAGAATGGCAGCATCTGCGGACGCCCCAAGGCCGCCACGGACAGCAGCTTTGTCAGCGGTTATCCTGCAGCTGTCTGGGCTGGGCGCATCCGGGTCCGTCCCTCCCGCTTCCTTTATATACAGAGCGGCCTCTATGCCGGAGAAAACGGCATCTACAAGAACGAGCAGCACCGTACCGGCTTCAAGTTCAATGGCGGCAACATCAACGGGTTCCGCCTCCCCTTTGAAATGGGATGGGAGCCCCTCTTCGGCAAAAACCATCCCGGGCATTACAAGATCGGCGGCGTGATGATGACCGCCCCCAGCCCCGACAATTATCTTGATGAGCAGGGGCGTCCCTACGCCCTGACCCATGGCAGACCCCGCACACGGCATGACGGTTACGGCGCCTGGTTCATGGCCGACCAGCATATCCTGAACCATTACCACAGCAGCAAACGGGGCATCACGCTGCTGGGGGGGTTCCTCTATAATGATAAACGGATCGCCCTGCGGGAATGGGAAGCCTATGGGGCTCTCATAGACCGTGGAATTTTCCGCTCCCGCCCCTTTGACACGTTTGGTCTTTCCTTCACCTACGAGAAAATTGCCCCCGGTGTGCAGGCCACCGAGACGATGATGCTGGACACACAGCAGTTCAGCCGTCTCCCGGACCATGCAACTGGCGTACAGCGTCATGCCGCCGTGTTTGAAGTCAACTACGCCATCCATGTCTATCGGGGTGTCATTTTTCAGCCACTGCTGGAATATTTCTTCCGCCCCAATGGCCAGGGCAATCTCCGGGATGCGGCTCTGCTTGGCTTCAAAAGCCATATCGAGATTTTCTGAGAATTTTCAGCCCGATCATAACAGTTGCACATGAGCTGTTTTTAAGCTGTTATCACTGTGATCGGGATGACCTGCATCCTGCGCAGAGGGCTGCAACCATCTGCATGGGAGGGCATCCTCCATCCTATGAACAAGGATATTTCCATGCGCTTCAATACACTGCACAAGGGCCTGGCCCTTTCCCTTTTCGGCCTGGGCGCCCTGACCACATCCGCTTTCGCCGATGATGCCACACCGGCCAGCAACAATGCCCCTGCCGCCGTCTCCAGCAAGCATGTGAAAAGCGTGCGCAAAAAAGAGCATCGCGCCTTCCATCATCTCTCCGAACACGGCCAGAAGGCCATGGCGAACATCGTGCAGGCCCAGCAGTTTCTCGCAGCCGGGCAGAGCGAGCAGGCCCTGCCGGCTCTCAACGCCGCCGTGACCCACCTCCAGGCAGCCGCCAAGGCCCGTGAACAGTTCACAGCCGCCGAAGCCGACCTGCACCCCGCTCCCCAGCATCCTGTCTCCAGCAGCCACACACCCCAGAACGGTCCGACGGACTGGGTCCCGGTCGGGGGTGAGGTCATCGCAACAGACATGCTGGAACCCAGCAAAAAGAGTGCCGTGGCAACGGCTAATGCCCAGCTGAAGGCCGGACAGACCGATCAGGCCGCCCAGACCCTTCAACTCGTCGGGCAGGACATCGACTTCATCATTGCTCTGGCTCCGCTGAACCAGCTCCAGGGTTTTGTGAACCGTGCCCTGATCTTTGCACAGGGTCACAATCCCCAGGCTGCCAACGTGGCCCTGAACGATGCCCTGAACACGCTGGTCTTCGTCTCCGAAAATGTCGTGACCGAAGCCACTGCTGCAGCCCAAAAAACCAAATAAGGCTTTCTCCTGTTTCTGCTGGAGACGGGATTGCCCCAAAAGAAAACCGGCATGTATTCATGCCGGTTTTCTTGTATTCATCCCCCCTGATCCTGCCCCACAACAAGGTATCCACGTAGTCCACACCCCCGAAAAGAGGTGTGGATAATCACTCACACAATACAGTGAAGGTGGCCATTTTCTGCGCCCTCGCACCTGTGGAAAACTCTGTGGGCAAGAGATGGCTCCCCTTGACAGCGAGTCTCATCAGCAAGACCGTGGAGTCGCAGGATCATGAGGAAAAAACCATGCACAGCCACTGCTGGCAGGCCAGCACAACCTCCCCGCCTGCATGGCTGTTTCCCCGCCCTTTTTCAGTGTGTCGTTGGCTGCGCTGCCTGGCTGACCTGCTCCTTATCAGGCAGGGTATCAGACCAGCCCCCACCCAACGCATTGTAGAGACGGGCAAGATCCGTTGCGAACGCACTGTCACTGGCAGCCAGATCAAGCTGGGCTTCCTGCAGTTTCTCCTGTGCTTCCAGAACGGACAGGTAAGTCGCCAGACCAGCCCGATACTGGCTGGTTGCCAGAGACAGAGCCCGCTTCTCGTCATCCACGGTCTTTGCCAATCCTTCATGATGAATCTGCTCATCATGATAGGCCTGCAAGGCATTATCCACCTCATTCCAGGCCTGAAGAACCGTCTGCCGATATTCCACGGCTGCAGCACGCTGTGCTGCCTTTTTCAGACGAAGCTGACCATAAAGCCGCCCGCCCTGGAAAATGGGGAGAGAGATGCTGGGCCCGACATTCCAGGCACGGGCATTCCAGAACCCAAGGTCCCGGAAAGACAGGGTCTGGAACCCGAAATCTGCCGTCACGGTCACCTTGGGATAGAAATCCGCTGTGGCCTCACCAACTTCTGCTACCGTTTCCCGCAGATGCTCTTCCGCCTCCCGGATATCCGGGCGACGATGGGCCAGTTCCGATGGCAGACCAGCCGGAACGAAGGGGGGAACAGTCGGCACACCCGCCGTCTGTCCCAGCTCCTCATTCAGGCTTTGCGGTGGCATGCCCAATAACAGGGCTATGGCATTCTGCTCCCGCGCCACCGTCTCATCCAGATTGGCCTGCTGGGCCTCAATTCCATGAAGACGGGCCTTCATGCTGTCCACATCCAGCTCCGTAACCAGCCCGCTCTTATAGCGGCTCTGCGCCAACGAAAGCAGATTCTGCACGGTGGCATGGCTATCTGCCAGAATGCGCTGACGTTTCTGATCACCCCGCAGCTGGAGATAATCACGGGCCATGTCGGCCTGACGGGCAATGAGAATGCTGCGCCGTTCCTCCTCGCTCATCTTCATCAGATATTTTGCCGCCTGATACTGGTAGGCCACACGCCCCCAGAGATCGATCTCATAGGTTGCATCAATCTTGTCCTGCCACTGGTTCAGCAGCGGGACCTGGGCCTCTTGGGAGCCCTGAAGAAAATTGGCCTCCTGCGCTGGCAGGTCTGGGAACCCCTTGCCTACACGCTTGAAGATTTCCTGAAGCTGCTTGGAGCTGTGCTGCGAGCGCACATAGGTTCCGTACGCTGAAAGACTGGGGAACCGCTCCGCCCCGGCAATGATCATCTGGGCCCGGCTCTGCGCCAGATTCTGTGTAGCCAGAAGGAAAGACAGGTTCTGCGTGGCCACACGGTCTTCCAGAGATGTCAGCTCAGGGTCGTGAAAACTCTTCCACCAGGCATCCGCCATGGGCAGCTCTGTCACGACAGAAGCGGGAGAGGCCTGTTTACTGGTCCTGTCCTCCGGCGCTGCATTGGCCCCATGAGGGCCATTTCCTTTGGCAGATGCCCCCTTGCCGGACGGCTGGTTGCTACCATTATGCAGGTCATAATGCGGCGGGGCCCAATCCTTCGGCTGATGATATTTAGGGCCGACCATAAGGCACCCCCCCAGCCCCAGCAGAGCCACCCCAGACAGAAGCTGCCAGCTGAAACCGCGTGAAGACAGGTTTCCCACTCCCTTACGGACGGAACGGAACAAATGAGCGTCTTTCACTGTGAAGCTCCTGTAGAATTATCAACATAAAACGGGCCAGAAACAGATCGCCCATATGGACCATGCCGCCCCAGCAGCCTATCATGCCCCTCCATACGCAGGAGCAACCCTTCCACAAAACGATGACCCAGACCGAACACCCGGCCCCCTGTCCGCCCCGCAACAGCAAAGCGGCTTCCCGCAAATGCGAGCAGATCCTCCAGAGTGCTGGACAGCTTTTCCTCCAACAGGGCTATGAGCGAACCTCCATGTCGCAGATCGCTCATCTGGCAGGTGTCTCCAAAGGGTCGCTCTACAACCATTTCGAGAACAAGGCTGATCTGTTCACGGCTTTTTTCGAAGAACGCAGCCGCACACGCCTCAACACGCTGAAATCCGTATCCCGGGCGCCTCAGCCTGACCTGCGCACGGCCCTCAGGCAGGCAGCAGCCACCATCATCACCCTGATGATCGACCCGGAGGCCATAGGCCTCTACCGCATCGTCGTGGCAGAGGCCAACGAGTTCCCCAATCTGGCAGACACGCTCTGGCATTACGGTGTCTCCCGGACACTGACCGGCCTTGCCGACTGGTTTGCAGAGAAACATGCAGGCGGCCAACTGGTCATTTCTGACATCGACCTTGCTGCCGAGCAGTTTCTCACGATGTGCCAGACCCGTATCATCCACCGGTGCCGCCTCTCCCTGCCCGTGGACACCAGCCAGAACAGCATAGATGGCGTGGCTACCATGGTGGCGGAAAGTTTTCTCAGGATGTACGCTCCCTGAAACAATCATCCGGCGGGGCTGCTCCGCTCTCAATGGCCACCTCCCCCCTGGCCACCGCCCTTCATCGGGGACATGAGGAAGCAGAACGGCACGATACAGAGAGCCATGATCCCCAGGACATTGAAGAGCTGATTATAGGCCAGCATGGCCACCTGCCGCAGAAACTCCTGATACATATGGGCAACGGCAAAAGCATGGGCACGCAGCGGGGCCAGACCATGCGCTTCCGCCAGCTGCTGGACATGGAAAAGATAGTTTCGGAACTCTGGCCGTGAGGCAATGGCGTGTGAGGACACATCCGTCTGCTGAACCTGACGCATTTCCGTCAACGCCGCTGTAGAGAGCGAAATAGCCTGTGACCCGAAATAGTTCCTTACCATACTGAACAGGGCCGAAGCATCGCCGTTCAGCTCCCTCGGCAAGGTCGCATAGGCAATGGTGGAAATGGGCACGAACAGAAAAGCCAGTGGGGCTGTCTGTCTCATGCGGCAAAGTACCAGATACCAGAAGTCCACATCGGAATAGAGCGTGGCTGCGAAGAAGCAGGACAGGGCCATGAAGAAGAAACCCAGCCCGATGAGATACCGGACCTGCACATGCTTCATCAGCATTCCCACAAAGGGAATCAGCACCATCACAGCCATGCCACCCGGTGCCATGAGCTGCCCTGCAATGGTGGCCGTGTAACCCTGCACCTGCTGGGCGAACTGCGGCACAATCACGGCGGACGCATAGAGCAGCACACCCACAGCCCCGATCATGAATGTTCCGAGGGCAAAATTGCGATCCTTCAGCACGCTGAGCCGCAGAAGAGGATTCTTGGCCTTGAGCAGCCAGATGATGGCCCCAAGAGTGCACAGCCCCCCGATAATGGCCATGGTCGTGATGAAAGACGAGCCGAACCAGTCGTCATCCTCACCACGG
This sequence comes from Parasaccharibacter apium, assembly GCF_002917995.1. NCBI lineage: Bacteria > Pseudomonadati > Pseudomonadota > Alphaproteobacteria > Acetobacterales > Acetobacteraceae > Parasaccharibacter > Parasaccharibacter apium. Next base: position 31,083 of record NZ_LMYH01000017.1, on the reverse strand, counting down.
TCCGCCATGATCTCCAGGCAGCCAAGACCCAGCGAGATCAGACTGATGCCGACAACATCCACCCTCTCCTTCACGGCCTTCACCCATGGCGGATCTTCCACCAGTGCAATCACGGCCATGACCGTCATGATGCCGAAGGGCACGTTGACGTAAAAAATCCATCGCCATGAATAGGTGTCCGTGAGCCATCCTCCTACCAGCGGCCCCAGAACCGGCCCCACCACGATGGCCAGGGCCGTCAGACCGAAGGCTGCGCCACGTTTCTCTGGCGGGAAAATGTCCAGAATGATGGCCTGCTGCACCGGCTGCAATCCACCGCCAAAAAAACCCTGCATCAGGCGGAAAATTACCAGCATTGGCAGAGAGGTGGAGAGACCGCAGAGGAAGGAGGACATGGTGAACATCGCCACGCAGATGAGGAAATACCGTTTCCTTCCAAACCGCTTCGCCAACCAGCTCGAGATCGTCAGCACGATCCCATTGGCCACGAGGTAGGAGGTCAGCGCCCATGTGGCATCATCGTAAGAGCTGCCCAGCGAACCTGCGATATGCGGCAGAGCCACGTTGACAATTGTGGTATCCAGCACTTCCATGAAGGCTGCCAGCGTCACGACAACCGCCACAAGCCAGGGGTTGTGCCTGGGCTTCCAGTTGTGATGCTCCTCTGTCGATGTGTCAGCCATCGCCGGCCTCACTCATCCACATGGACGGTTGGCTCGACCGACATGCCCAAGGAAAGAGGCCGTTCATCATCAAGCCCGCTGTCGATCAGGATTTTCACGGGAATGCGCTGCACGGTCTTCACGAAGTTCCCCGTTGCATTCTCAGGCGGAAAAGCGCTGAAAGATTCACCGGACCCCTTCTGTATGGTGTCCACATGGCCCTTCAGATGCAGCTGGGGGTAAGCATCCACCTCAATCTCGGCCTTCTGGCCCGGCCGCATGTGGGCAAGCTGGGTCTCCTTGTAATTGGCGACGATCCAGACATCCCTGGCCACGATGGAGAACATCTCCTGCCCTGTCTGCACGAAATTGCCCTGCTCCACCGTACGCTGCGACACCCAGCCATCCCGTGGGGCCCGGATGTCCATCCAGTCCACATTCTGGCGGGCCAGCTCCAGCTCGGCCTGGGCTGATTTCAGCGTGGCCTGTGCCTGTGTGTAATGGGCATAGGCATTGCCAATGTTCGCATCCACCGGCTCAGCCTGTGTCAGCTGCCCCTGTGCCTGAAGAACGGAGGCTGTCGCCTCATCCAGCGCAGCACGGGCATAGTCGATATTCTGCTGGGTCGTAGCAGCACGTTCCACACGATGCTGCCGGACATAATCCGTCTGCGCCCGGAAGAGGCGGGCCTTGGCTTCTTTCAGGGCACCCTGGGCAGCCATCAACTGGCCGGGATAATTCTTCTGCGCCACGGCATAAGAAAGGTTGTAGGACACCATGTCCGCCTCGGCCTGTGCCACGGCAGCCTCAGCCCGATGCAGTTGTGCCAGATAGTCCCGGCCATCAATCTGCACGAGGAGATCACCCTTGTGCACAAACTGGTTGTCATCCACCAGCAGGCGGGAAACATACCCGCTGACATGCGCCGCAATGGAAATCTTGCGGCCTGTCACATAGGCATCATCCGTCTCGACCTTGTTCCGGTTGAAAAAGAGATACAGCCCGATCCCCAGCACGACCATGACCAGAATAAGGACCAGAATGAGCTTCCGTGCCCCACGGTCCCTGAACGGCCTGCCCGCCTGCTGCTCCTGTCCACCCTGTGTGGCAGACTGCGTATCAGACTGTGTAGCGGACTGTGCCATGGTCACCTCTGGAATATGAAAATCATCCGTCCCCCGTCCTGCCCGGCCAGAAACCTCGTGGCATGATGGGACCAGCAATGCTGTGGGAGAAAAATGACCAGTCGGTCATTCTGTGCATGAACAGGCGATATCCCATCCATGTGGAACAATCAAGCAATTGTTGGGCAATTGCCACGACAGTGCCATCATCTGCCCAGCCATGGCTGCCTTGCGCAGGGCGAAAAGACCATGCGGCAGCCAGGCCAGCAGAACCTGTTCAGCCCTCTGAAGAAGCCCTGCGACGACTCGCTGCCTGAAAGGTATTGTGCAGCAGGCAGGCAATGGTCATCGGCCCGACCCCACCCGGAACAGGCGTGATATGCCCGGCAATCTGGCTTGCCTCCTCAAACACCACATCCCCGACGAGACGGCTCTTGCCCTCCGGGGTCTGCACACGGGTGATGCCCACGTCAATGACCGTGGCACCGGGTTTGATCCAGCTTCCCTTCACCAGCCCCGCCTTGCCGGTAGCCACGACGAGAATGTCCGCCTCCCGGGCCAATGCCTCGATATTGCGGGTATGGATGTGCGCCACCGTGACCGTACAGTTGGCCCGGAGAAGAAGCTGCGCCATCGGCTTGCCAACCAGATTGGAGGCACCGATGACAACCGCATGCATCCCGGTCATGTCCTCATGGACGGACTGCAACAGCTTGAGACAGCCCAGCGGTGTGCAGGGCACGATGCCATTCTCCATTCCCAGCGCCAGACGGCCCGTATTGACCTCACCCAGACCATCCACGTCCTTGTCAGGATGGATGGCGTTGGTCACGGCAGCAGCATCAATCTGCGGTGGCAGCGGCAGCTGGACGAGAATCCCGTCCACCTTGGGATTGGCATTCAGCTCCTCGATCAGGGCCAGAAGCTCCTCCTGCGAAGTGCTTTCCGGCATCATCTGCATGAAAGACTTCATCCCCGCCCGATGTGTCTGGATCGCCTTGTTCTTGACATACACCTCCGAGGCCGGGTCATTGCCAACCAGAACAACGGCCAGACCGGGCAGCTCATGCCCCTGCTCGACCAGATGTTCAACCTGCTCCCGGATCCCGGCCGTCATGCTGGCGGCCATGGCCTTGCCATCAATCAGTGCCGCCCCGCCATCTGCGTGTACGCTGGATGCTGCCGTCATGCTCAGTAACCCTCTGCCAAACCCGTATTCCCGCCTCTCTATGCCCATTGGACAAGACATGACAAGACCCGATCTTTCCGCTAGAGACTGGAAAACGGAAATGGACAGCCTCTCCAGCCAAAGACGAAGGAACTCACCCCGTGCGTGACGATCTACGCAAGAATTTTGCCAGCGATAATGTGACCCCTGCCTGCCCGGCTGTCATGCAGGCCATCGCTGAAGCCAATACCGGCAATGTTCCTTCCTACGGTCACGACGATCTTTCCCTGGCCCTGAACCAGCGTTTCGGAGATGTCTTCGAGGCAGAAGTTGCCGTTTTCCCCGTCACGACAGGGACGGCGGCCAATTCACTGGCCCTCTCGGCCATGGTGCCACCCTATGGCAGTGTCCTCTGCGACCAGAGCGCCCACATCAACACCGAGGAAGGTGGTGCGCCGGAATTCTTCATGCAGGGGGCCAAGCTGGTCGGCCTTCCCTCTCCAGAGGGACGGATGGACCCGGCCAGTCTGCCCCCCACTCTCCAGCTGAACCGCAGCAAGGGTGTTCTGGCCCCCCCTTTTACGGCCCTCTCCCTGACACAGGCCACGGAATGGGGTACGACCTATTCCTGCGAGACCATTGCCGCCCTGTCGGAAAGTGCCCATGACCACGGGCTGACCGTTCACATGGACGGTGCCCGACTGGGCAATGCCATTGCCCATCTGGAATGCAGCCCCGCCGACACCACCTGGAAGGCGGGCATCGATGTCCTGAGCTTTGGCGGCACCAAGGCAGGAGCCATGGCCGCTGAAGCCATTGTCTTCTTCCTCAATGACCGGACCCGCCCAATGGTGGATACCATGACCCGCCGCATCAAACGGGGAGGGCATCTATGGTCCAAACAGCGGTTTCTCTCAGCCCAGCTTCTGGCCCTGCTGCATGACGGCCTCTGGCTGGAAAACTGCCGCCACGCCAATGCCATGTGCCAGCGTCTGCGCCACGGGCTGTACAAACACCCTGCCGTAAACCTGCCCTTTGCCACGGAGAGCAACGAAATCTTTGCTGTCCTGCCAGAAGCACAGGTAAAGCAGCTCCACTCCGAGGGCTACGCATTCTACACCTACCCCACTCCCCAAGGAGTCCCGGGGCAGCTGGTCCGGTTTGTCACCAGCTTCTACACACGCCCTGAAGATGTGGATGCCCTGCTGGAAAGTCTCATCAGCTGACAGGCCGCCAGACAGCACGACCATGAACCGGAGCCCGGAAGCAGCAGCGCCCTGACAAGCCATCACGGCACTGGGTCGCTGGATTTACGGGAAGTCCAGCCAGAGGGCCACATGGCCATCCATTCTGGTAAATGGTCCCCGCTGCCGGGACTGGAGCAGACCATACGGAAAATCCTGCCCTTCCCGTTACGGAAGAGCAGGATTTGCACGGCAGTCTCAGAAAGACAGCAGAAACCGGGCCGGTATCTTACTGGCTGTCCTCGCCATCTTCATCACCATCCCCCGAACCATCCGGAGAAACGGCCACAAAGAGCTGCTGGCCATCCCGCAGGATCCGCAACAGCGGAGGCTGGTGCTGCCTGAGCGCCTTCTGCACCAGCGCGACCACGGCATGGGGATTGGCTGTCATCTGGTTGCCTACCGCCACGATGATGTCCCCGGGACGGATGCCCGCATGGTCGGCAGGGCTGCCCTGCCCCACATCGGCCACAACACAGCCCTGCACGCTGTCATCCAGCCCCAGCTCCTGACGGATCTTGGGCGTGAGCACGCCAAGAGCCAGCCCGAGCTTGCCAGACGGCGCTTCTGCCGTGCTGCCATCCGTACCGGCCCCTTCCTGCCCGCTACGCGCCTGATTGCCGACCGTAACGGTCAGGGACACCGTCTTGCCATCCCGCAGCACGGTAAATGTCCCCTTGGAACCCGGCGCCATGGACACGACCTTCACGGCGAGGTCGTGCGCACTGCGGACATCGTGACCATCCAGCGACAGGACCACATCGCCACTCTTCAGCCCGGCCCTGTCTGCCGGTCCCCCCTTGATGAGATTGGCCACCAGCGCCCCATGGGACGGGGCACCGGGATGGTCGCTGCTGACCAGCCCAAGGGCACGGGCCATGGTCGGGGTTATGTCCTGCGTCTCCACACCGATGAAGCCACGCACCACATGGCCAGTAGCTCGCAGCTGATCCACCACCGAGCGCACCGTGGCGGACGGAATGGCAAAACCAATCCCGATGGACCCGCCACCATTGGGCGACATGATCATGGAATTGACACCAATCACCTTGCCATCCAGCGTGATGAGCGGGCCACCGGAGTTGCCGTGATTGATGGGCGCATCCACCTGTATGAAGTCGTTATAGGCACCGGAATGGAGGTCACGCCCCAGAGCGGAAATGATGCCCGCCGTCACCGTACCGCCCAGACCGTACGGATTGCCGACGGCCACGACCCACTGCCCCGGCTGCACGTCGTCGGAATTGCCCAGCTCGACATAAGGCAGATGGTCGGCCTTCACACGCAGCAGGGCAATGTCCGTCTTGGCGTCATGACCGATGACCTTTGCTGGCATGGTCGTCCCGTCATCCAGCTTCACGCTGACCTTCGTGGCACCATTGATGACATGGTTGTTGGTCACGATGTAGCCATCAGCCGAAATGATGAAACCCGACCCCCGAGCCTCCACCATGCGGTTGGACGGCATACCTGGCATCATCTGGAACGGGAAGGGAAAGGACGGGAACGGGAATGAAAACCCCTGCGGCCCGCCATTCCCTCCGGATGGTCCCCCTTCTTCATCATCAGCGCCCTCGCGGATATGGGCCGTGATGGACACGACTGCCGGTTTGACCTGTTTTACGATCTGCACAAAGTCGGGAATCCCCTGCCCGCCCGACATCTGCGGACGGATGGGAGCATTCTGGGCCACGGCAGGCAGTGGAAGGCTGGCCAGACCCAACACGGGCAGCATGGCCATGCATGCCAGAGACAGACGGGAAGGCGATTTCATCGCAGAGATTTCCTGACGCTAGATGTTAAACTCTTATCAACTGGAACTGTCCTACTAGATAGGAACAGGGCAGGCCGCTCTGCAAGCAAGTGCCACATAAAAGAAATGTAAGGCATGGCCAGCCATGCCCCTCTCCGGCCCTTTCCCAAGGCTCTTGCTGACAGGGCGGCATGATTTTACAACAGGCACCATGCAGACCACATCCCCCCCCATCAGGCAGGGCACATTCTGGCCGGAATTTCTCCGGGGCATGAAGACATCCCTGCCGCTGCTCATCGCCTTCGTGCCGTTCGGCCTCCTTCTGGGCAGCAGAGCCGTACAGAAGGGATTCTCCATTGTGGAAGTTCCCCTGCTGACAGGCCTCAACTTTGCTGGTGGGTCAGAATTCGCCGCTGTCGGCCTCTGGTCCATTCCCCCTGCCATCCTGCTGCTGGCCGGGGTGACCTTCCTCATCAACAGCCGTCACATTCTCATGGGGGCAACGCTGGCCCCGCATCTGCGCCATCTGCCTCGCTGGAAGATATTTCTGCTGCTCTTCTTCATGTGTGACGAGGTCTGGGCGCTCACGCTGGCTGACCTGCATGACAGGCCGGGATGCCGCTTCAGCACCGGCTTCTATGGCGGCATCACGGTCTGCCTGTATCTCTGCTGGCTCATTTTCACCTTCATGGGCGGCTATACAGGCAACCTGCTGGGTGACATGACCCGCTATGGCGTGGACATGGCCTTTCCCGCCGTCTTCATCATGCTGCTGAAGGGCATGTGGAAAGGGGCCCGCAATGCCCTGCCATGGTGTGTCAGCCTTGGCGTTGCCGTGCTGGTCTATCACCTGCTGCCCGGAGCCTGGTATGTCCCGGCTGGAACGCTGGCCGGAATCATCACGGCCCTGCTGGTAGTGAGGGGCGCATGATCCTCCATCTCCCTGCCCTGCTGGCCATTATCGTCATGGCTCTGGTGACGTACCTGACACGCATCAGCGGCTATCTGCTGCTCGCAGGCCGCTGCCTCTCGCCCCGCATGCAGGCCATCATGGACATCGTGCCCGGCTGCGTGCTGGTAGCCGTCATTGCCCCGGACTTCGCCACAGGCCGCCCGGCGGACATTCTGGGACTGCTCGCCACCATTCTGGCCGCCACACGTTTCTCCCTCCTGCCCACCATGCTCTGCGGAATCATCACGACGGGGCTGCTCCGGGCCGTACTGGGGTAATCAGTCCCTCTGCCGCAGCACCCGGAAGAAACGCCGAAGCTGCGCTCCGGCCTCACGTTCCCGCACACCACTGATGATCTCCCCGGGCCGGTGCAGGCAGCCCGGCCGGGCAAAAAGACGGGGCCCATGGTCCACCCCACCCCCCTTGGGGTCGTAAGCGCCATAGATCACGCGACTGAGCCGGAAATGGGTGATGGCCGCAGCACACATCGGGCAGGGTTCCAGCGTCACGACCAGCGTGCAGCCTTCCAGCCGGGCCGTGCCACAATGGCGTGCTGCCTGCCTCATGGCCAGCAGCTCGGCATGAGCGCTGGCATCGTGATGATCCTCAACATGGTTGCGGGCCATGGCCAGAACATGCCCCTGCCCATCCAGCACTACGGCCCCGACAGGCACCTCCCCCATGCGGGCAGCCTCATCCGCCAGGGCCAGGGCCTGCTGCATGGCCTGCTGTGTTGTCATGACGGCGGGAAAAGACATGCACACGCACCCCTGATACTGGAAAACCAACCACAAAATCCCTCCCTGACTGCTTTATAGAGCCGTAAATGGATTGCCAAGGAAAGGCCGGACACTGTATGTCCGCAGGTTATGAAAGATGTTGCATCCCCTTCCTCCGAAACACAGCGTGGTGAACGCATTGCCAAGGCTCTGGCCCGCCGCGGGGTGGCCAGCCGCCGTGACATCGAACGGATGATAGGGGAAGGCCGCATCACCCTTGGTGGCAGCCCGGTCACCCATCCAGCCACTTTCATCCAGCCGGGTGATGTTGTCTGCGTGGATGGCAAGCCCGTGGACCCGCCCCAGCGGACCCGCCTCTGGCGCTATCACAAGCCCGCCGGGCTGGTCACGACCCATCACGACCCGGAAGAACGCCGCACGGTTTTCGACTCCCTGCCCGCCGCCATGCCCCGTGTTGTCAGCGTGGGACGGCTGGACCTGAACTCCGAGGGACTGCTGCTGCTGACCAATGATGGCGGCCTGGCCCGTGAGCTGGAACTGCCCTCCCGCCAGTGGATCCGCCGTTACCGTGTCCGTGTTTTCGGTCTTGTGGATGAACGGCGGCTGAAAGAGCTTGCAAAAGGCTGTGTGCTGGATGGTGTGCAGTATGGTCCCATCGAGGCAACGCTGGATTCCTCCAAAGGGGACAATTCATGGCTGACCGTCAGCCTGCGGGAGGGCAAGAACCGCGAAATCCGCAAGGTCATGATGGGCATGAACCTCCATGTCAGCCGCCTCATCCGCCTCTCCTACGGCCCTTTCAGCCTTGGCACTCTCAAACCCCATGAGCTGGAAGAGGTCTCGCACAAGACCCTGCTGGAGCAGATTCCGGGCCTGAAGTCCGGCAGGACCGGCAGGACACGGTCCTGACACCATGAGGATCATTGCCGGTACAGCCCGCAACCGTCGCCTTCAGGTCCCCGCAGGGATGACCACCCGCCCGACAGCCCAGCGCGCCCGGCAGACCCTCTTTGACATGCTCATGCATGCTCCCTGGTTTGGCCGGGATGAGCTGGAAAAAGCGCTGGTACTGGATGCCTTCGCCGGTACGGGTGCCCTGGGGCTGGAGGCCCTCTCCCGTGGGGCACGGTTTGCCACCTTCATGGAAGGAAGCCGTCCCGGCATTGCCGCCCTCCAGGCCAATCTCCGCAGCTGCGGCATGGCGGACCGTGCCCGCCTGCGCCATTGTGACGTAACCCATCCCCCCAAGGCGCCTCAGCCTCATACGCTCATTTTTCTCGACCCTCCCTATCACAAAGGGCTGGTGCAGAAGGGCCTGCGCACATTGTGGCGTGCAGGCTGGGTGGCTGACGGAGCCCTGATTGTTGCAGAAACGGAAACCACGCCTCTCCAGAATGATGGCCGGGACCCTGAAGAGCCCTTCCAGCCCTTCCATGCCCATCTCCTGCCCAGCCTTGCGGCTCCCCCGCCAGAACTGCTGGCACAGCGCAGTTTCGGCGCTGCCACGCTGCATGTCTGGCGCCATGATGGCAGTGTCAAAGGCAGCCGCCCTGTGCCCTGATCCGGGCGAACGGGTGGTTCCGCTTTCCAGAATCAGTCCGGACAGGCTATATTGCGGGCCGATCATGCCTTCCTGACCCGCCAGAGGATCTGCCCCTGTGCTTTCCCGCTTTCGCCTTCCCGCCAAGCTGCGTGCCATCCTGCCTGCCTCACGGCACAGCCATGCCAGCACCGTTGACCCATTTCCCGGGCATGACATGGCGGACGACACCCTGGACATTCCCGCATGGCATGACTCCCCCTTTTCCCGCATCCTCTCGGCACGGATGATGGAAATACTGGCTGTCATTCTCCTCATCATGGCACTGGCGATTGCGGCTTCCCTTTTCAGCTTCAATCCGCATGATCCCTCCTTCAACACCGCCACAGGCACTGAACCGACCAATCTGCTCGGACGTTTCGGAGCCACCATTGCCGATGGGCTGATGCAGCTGCTCGGCCTGGCAGGCATTGTCCCTGTCCTCGTCCTGCTGGCATGGACGTGGCAGCTCCTGCGCCATCACCATCTTGGCCTGCCTCTGCTCCGCCTCGTAGCTGCGGCACTGTTCTGTCCGGCCGCCGCAATGACGATCGGCCTGTTACAGCTGACCGTTCCCGGGCTGGGCATTGCCTGGCCTACCAGCAGCGGGCTGGGAGGGGAAACCGGCGTTTTCTTTGCCCAGAAGCTGTTGAATCTTGTCTCAGGTGAAACTGGCAGCATGGGGGGCATTCTCTCCATCCTGATCAGCCTTGCCATACTGGCCGTCTTCTGTCCCCTGTCCATGGGGCTGCAGGGGCGGGAGTGGCGCTCCGTTGGCCGCGGCCTCAGCGCCCTGGTGCGCCTCCCTGTCAGGGCCCTGCTCCGCTCCCGCAGAGCAACCCCCGAGGCAGAACGGCATGTCGCTTATCCTTCAGGCTCTGGCGGTCCCATCCGCCATGGACGCCCGGCCATGGGAAATGCCCCTCTTCCATCCGGTTTCATCATGCGCAACCTCAGCCGACAGGCAGAGCGGACAGCACCAGCCCCCACCGGCACCACGCCATGGTCCCCCATGCAGCAGGGGGCGGCCCCCTGGCAGAAGCCCTCTTCCGCCCAGACACAACCCCCTCCCCGGCCTGACCCGGTCCCTGTCCAGGAAGAAGACGCCCTTCAGGCCACACAGCCGGAAGACGAAGCCGACAATCCCTATGCCCGTATGCTGGCCCATATCCGCCACGACCCCGGGCGGACAAGCACGGTCCAGCGCCGCCATGCGGAAGAGACCCATGACGACATCTCCGGCGCCCCCTTGGATATCCAGCCACAGGAACTTTCCGGTCCGGCACAGCAGCCCGGCTTCCTGAAGCGCTTCATGGCCGCCACCAGCCCGGCGACTGGTGCCGGGTCGGGCTCTTCCGGCATGGTGGAAGAAACAGCCTACAATGCTGCTCCCACCATGCAGGCAGCTACGGATCATGCAGTCGGCATGAACGGGGCTCCGGCCCATGAAGGCTCCATGCAACCGGGCGGGGCATCTGTCATGCCACCACGCCCTGTTCCGCCACCACCCGGTATGGCTCCGGGACCACTGCCCGGCATGACAGCCCCTTCCGCCTGGCTGCCACCTTCCATTGGCCTGCTCAACCCGCTGCCAGACCAGAACGAAACTGGTCCTTCCGAAGAGGCTCTCCAGGCCAATGCCCAGATGCTGGAAAAAGTGCTGGATGATTACGGCGTACAGGGAACCATTACCGATTACCGGGCCGGGCCAGTCGTCACACTCTATGAGCTGGAGCCAGCCCCTGGCGTGCGCTCCTCCCGGGTGATCGGACTGGCTGATGACATCGCCCGCACCCTTGCCGTGCTGAGCGTCCGCATCGCCACAGTGCCGGGCCGGAATGTCATCGGGATTGAGGTCCCCAACAAGACCCGTGAGACAGTCTATTTCCCTGAGCTTCTGCTCTCACCCGCCTGGAAAGAAAACCGCAGCAAGCTGCCACTGGCCCTTGGCAAGGACATTGCCGGGGAGCCCATCATGGCCGATCTGGCACGGATGCCGCATCTGCTCGTGGCCGGAACGACCGGGTCCGGCAAGTCAGTCGGGATCAACGCCATGATCCTCTCGCTGCTCTACCGGCTCAGCCCGGAAGACTGCCGCCTCATCATGATCGACCCGAAGATTCTGGAGCTGTCCATCTATGACGGCATCCCGCATCTGATGACCCCGGTGGTGACCGAACCACCCAAAGCTGTCAGTGCTCTGAAATGGGCCGTACAGGAAATGGACCGCCGTTATCGCCTGATGGCGGATCATGGTGTGCGGAATATCAGCAGTTACAATGACCGGATACGCCACCTGAAAGCCTCCGGTGAAACACCTACCCGCCGCATCCAGACAGGCTACGACCCGGAAACGGGCCGCCCCGTTTTTGACGAACATCGCCTGCCATTGGAACACCTCCCCTACATCGTCATCGTCATTGATGAGATGGCTGACCTGATGATGGTGGCCGGTAAAGAGATTGAAGCTTCCGTGCTGCGTCTGGCCCAGAAAGCCCGTGCCGCTGGCGTGCATGTCATCATGGCCACGCAGCGTCCTTCTGTTGATGTGATCACCGGAACGATCAAGGCCAACTTCCCAACCCGCATTTCCTTCCAGGTCACCAACAAATACGACAGCCGCACCATTCTGGGTGAGCAGGGGGCCGAACAGCTTCTTGGCCGGGGTGACATGCTCTTCATGCAGGGTGGTGCCCGCATCACCCGTGTGCATGGGCCGTTCATCAGTGATGAGGAGGTCGAAGCCGTGGTGGCCGACCTGCGCTCCAAAGGCTCCCCTGTCTACAACACCGAGGTGCTGGCTGACGAACAGGAAGAGGAAGAGGCATCCTCCAGCGGCAAAGGGGGCGGCAAAGGTTCTGATGAAGATCAGGACAGTGCCCTTTATGAACAGGCAACAGAACTTGTCGTCCGGGCCCAGAGAGCATCCACCAGTTTCGTGCAGCGCCATCTCCGCATAGGCTATAACAGGGCTGCCAACATCATCGACCAGATGGAGAGGGAAGGTATCATCAGCGCTGCCAACCATGTGGGAAAACGGGATGTTCTGGCAACAAAGGCCTCTCTGGGGCTGGACCGGCACGATCCTGATGACGAGGACTGACCCATGGCGCCCCCTCCCCTCTTCCAGCCCGGAAAGAAGCTGCCCCTCCTCTGGGAGGACCGTCATTTTGTCGTCATCAACAAGCCGGCAGGACTTGCCGCCCATCCCGGCCCCAAAGTCCAGGACAGTGTCGAGAGCCGTCTGCTCCCCCAAAAGCGGGGCGGCCCGTGGCTGGTCCACCGGCTGGATGCTGATACGGCAGGGTGCCTTCTCATAGCCCGACGCAAATCAGCCCTTGTTGCTGCGCAGAAGGCCTTTGCCACACATGAAACCATCAAACGGTACTGGGCACTGGTTGAAGGACATCCCACCAGACAGCAGGGCACTCTCACAACCCTGCTGCGACGTGTTTCCTCAATCCGGCAGGGATGGAAAATGGTCTCCGACCCCATGCCCGAAACAGTACACCCTTCCCAGACTGACCAGGGCCGTCTGGCCCGGACGTCATGGTGTGTTCTGGCCAGTGACGGAACATCCAGCCTGCTGGAGCTGACCCTCCATACAGGACGGACCCACCAGGCCCGTGTCCATTGCGCCGCACTGGGCACACCCATCATCGGGGATGGTCTTTATGGCAGCCGCCATGATGCAGGCCGGATGCGTCTGCTCGCCCGCTCCCTGGAAGTGCCCGTCAGGCTGGTCTCTCCACCGGAAACGGACAGAACCGTCCCCCAGATCGCCAGCTCATACCGCATAAAGGCCACAGCAGGAGACGTGGAACTGGAGCGGTTTCTCCAGGCCCACGCCATCCCAGCCAGACCGTAATATCCTCAGGCAGAATGGAACAGATCAGCTTCCAGCTGGTCCGGGTTATCCCTGTAACGCTCGGGGTCCGTCTGTTCCGTAATGGCAAAATAGGCCCCGTTCTTTATGAAATCCATATAGTTGCGGCCTGATTTCAGATAATGGAAAACGCACCAGAGCAGATTGCAGTTCTTTTCCAGAATGGGAAATACCCGCTCTTTCTCATGATAGGGGATATCCATTTCCGGGACGAAGGCATGATATGTATCCGCATTGAGCGGCATGTAATCGTACCCGTCCACCCCATTGTTCTTGAACTCGTCAGACGCCAGGAGCTGGATCAGCTGAAAATAGATACCTCCACCCTCCTCAAGATAAAACAGGACCCTGTCCCGGAATACCGGGTCTTCATCCACAAACATGGACTCCAAGGAGTTATGCACGATGGTGGCCAATATCGGGAAATAGACGGCCATGTCGACGTTATATTTTGAACAGATGTAGTACCAGCGGTCTTTCCGTGAGTAGAAATCCGTGAAGGTGGCGGCAAACCCCCTCATGACATCGCTTATGAACCGGTTGGCCCCCTGGATGCGCTGATGGATCTCCTGGCCAGCACGTTCTGCGAGGATCAGCTCTGTCAGGATCGTATTCTGCATGCCAATCAGGTCAAATCCATTGGAATAGTAGGGGTCCCATATTCCGTAGGCATCCCCCACCAGAGCCCAGCGCTCATCACTCACCCAATAATCAGACTGGGTAGCAAACCGCCTCAAGATCCTGAAGTCCATGATGGGAAACTGTTCCTCATCAAGATAATCCATCAGGACCCGGACATTGTCTCTCAACCAGAGCTTTGTCTTCTCCCATGTGGCGAGATCCTGGAACTCGTACATGTTCTCATCAAAAATGATGCCGACACTTGTCACGTTCTCGGAAAGACGCAGGATCCATACCCAGTATCCTACACCTTCCAGATGAATGGAGCTCCATGACCGATTCTCCGTCGTGAAAGGGTTGTCGCTGGTCAGTGGCAGAAAATCATCCACATTGACACCACCCCCAACCCGGAACCAGACAGACGAATGGTTGAGTGGCAACCTGTGTGTGAGGTCGAATTTACGGGCCAGCAGCTTCTTCAGCCCGGCAGCATCAACAAGCCAGTGCGCTTTCAGTGTTCTGGAACTTTTATCATTCCTGTCCAGAACATGAACGTGCTTTTCACCATCAACCGTTTCGAAATCAAGATATTTATGGTTCAGGTAAAAATCCACCTTGTCTTTGACAAGGTCAAAAAGATCATTCTCAAGCTTCCCACGCTCGAAATGAAAGGCATGGTTGGGAGTGAAATTATTGTAACCCATTTCCTGATAGGATGATTCATTGATCTTGAAAAAACGCATTCCCAGCTTCCGCGGGTAACGCTCCTTCATGAATTCCTTCAGCCCGAGCATCTGATCAAAATAAACAGCCCCTATTTCATTGAAGGACTCACCGACCTTGTCTGATATGTCATCGAGGGGAAAGGAAGAATCATGCACAATGGCAATGCGCAGGTCACTGGACTTTTTCCTGAGCTGATAGGCCAGTGTCAGTCCAGCAAATCCCGCACCAATAATAAGGACGTCATACATCACAACTCACCCTGTACTCCACACATGACGCAACTGCCAGCTTCTGGAACCTGACAATCAGATACACTGGGCTGTCCCGATCCGTTCATCCCACATTGTCATATGGGACAGCTTCCTTCACCGGATTGCTCCCACGACCAGTATCACCGTGGAAAGCCATATCAGGCAAGTCATTTTGTTAATTAAAAATAAACCATCCCCACAGAGGGAAGCTGATCCCCTGAACAGGCATGAACCTCACACGGGGTCCATCAGCATCCGTGTCACGGCCTTCTTGAAAGGGGCCAGACGGTTGGCCAGCATAAGTCCGGCCCGGCGGGCCAGAGGGAATGGTCCATCATCCCGGGTGTAGGCCACAGCAATGGCATTGGTCGCCGTAAAGAGCGGGAAAGTTGCCTTGCGATGTCGCCGCTCAAAACGCTGGAGCGACGCCGCATCACCCGGGTCCCCAGGTCCAGCGCTCAACTCCTGCACCAATGTTTCCTGCCCCCGGATGCCGAAATTGAAACCATGTGCCGTAATGGGGTGCATACCCACGGCAGCATCACCAATCAGGGCCACACGGGGAGCCTGAAAGCGATGGGCATAGACGGCCTTGAGCGGGTAGGTGATACGGTCGCTCATCACCCGCAGGAGGCCGAGCCGTTCATCCGTCCGACGGGTGATCTCGGCATTGAAATCATCCGGAGCCGCTACACGAAGTCGGGCAATATCATCCGGCGGCAGGGTCAGCACCAGAGACGAAATATCGCCCATACCCCCATCCGGGGCGACCGGCAGGAGGGCGATCGTCTGGCGTTCATCAAACCATTGCAGGGCCGTATTGTCATGCGGTGTAAGGTGCCGCATCCGGCAGACAAGGATGCTCATGCCGAAATCATGCACGATGGCCCCGATCCCGGCCAGCTCCCGTATCTGGGAGAAGCGGCCATCCGCCCCGACCAGAAGACGGGCCTGCATGGCCCGCCCATCCGACAGCCGGACCTGCACGGCATCCCGCCCGGTCTGATACCCTGTCACGCCTGTCTGGCAGAGCAGGGTGATGCCCTCTGTCCGGCTCACGACACGATGAAGGGCACGACGGATGAGATGATTGGCCACCAGGAAGCCCAGCGGTTCCCCTTCTGGCCCCGCATCGGACGAGGCAGCCCCTCCCCCATCCGGCGCATGGAAAATGAGAGGAGGGCCGCCCAGACTGCCACTCTCTACCCGGGCGACATCAAGAGGGCAGATGGCCTCTGCCGGAATCTCGTCCCAAACGCCATGCTGTTTCAGCCAATGCACGGTATGGTGGGTCAGGGCAATTTCCCGCCCATCGAAGGACGGAGCCTCCAGCACGCTGCAGGGAGCTTTTTCCACCACGCTCACCTGCCAGCCTTCCCGGGCAAAAGACAGGGCGGCCGCCAGACCGGCAGGACCACCACCAGCGATCACCACATCACAGGCGGCCCCCCCCTTCTGCTCTGGCCCCTCTGCCTGATGATCATTACCATGTCGTGTCATGATGCAGCCCCTGTCCCCCAGTTCTCCCTGGTCACGGCTTTAACCTACCAGGCATGCCCCGGCAAGCAGCCCGTCCCCGTCCTCAGCGTTGCCTGCCATCCGCACCGAATGTGACAGGTGTCTGCCCATCCCAGAAAGCCACATGATCACCCACATCCGGGCGGACATGGGCCCGTTCCGGCTTTTCTGGCGTACCGACAAGCAGGAACCCCGCAAGCCGGTGCGGGGCCTCCAGCCCCAGCTGGCTGAGCAGGGACCGGTCCTCACAGAACCTCCCGCTGATCCATACCCCTCCGAATCCTTCCATGTGCAGGGCATTGAGGACATTCATGGCCCCGGCGGCCACAGCCATTTCCTGCTCCATGACGGGAACCTTGTGCTCCGGCCGGAGATGCATCCCCAGTGCAATGACCATCGGCGTCTCGGAAAAACGCCTGCGCCGCTTCTCACGCTTCTTCTCCGGGGCATCAGGCTCCTGCCGGGCCACGGCGGCAACAACATGTCCGGCAAAGGCCGGGCGGGCATCGCCAGCAATCACCACATACCGCCACGGGCAGAGATGCCCATGATCCGGAGCCCTCAGCCCGGCGGAGAGGATGCGGGCCAGCACCTCTCCCTGCGGAACCGGAGCGACCAGATCGCCTGTCGAGGAACGCTCCAGCAACACATCAAGCGGGGAAACGGATGAAGCCTGCGCCATGATGACGGCTCTCCTGAAAATCTTGTCATGGTCTGTTAACTGGACAGTCTCACCCACAGCGTCACAATAAGCAAGTTTGGAAAGCAGCCCATATTGGTATAGCAGAAAGACATGACGACTCAGACATCACGAACCGCCACATTGAATCGCCAGACAGGCGAGACCGACATCACCCTTTCCCTCGCCATTGACGGACACGGGAAGAACAGCATCCAGACAGGCATCGGCTTCTTCGACCACATGCTGGATGCCCTGGCCCGGCATGGCGGGCTGGACCTCACCGTACAGGTGAAAGGCGACCTCCATATTGATGACCACCACACCATCGAGGATGTGGGCATCACGCTGGGAGAGGCCCTCCACAAGGCCATCGGCGACAAGCGGGGCATCGAACGTTTCGGCTCTGCCCTTGTCCCTCTGGATGAAGCGCTCTGTGAAGCGGTTGTGGACATTTCAGGCCGCCCCTTCCTAGCCTGGAACATCACCTTCCCCCGTGAGATGATCGGCGCCATGGCCACGGAAATGGTGGAAGAGTTTTTCCGTGCTCTCTGCATGTCCGCCCGCATCACCGTGCACATGAATGGCCGTGCCGGAACCAATGCCCACCACATTGCCGAAAGTGCCTTCAAATCCTTCGCCCGGGCCCTGCGCATGGCGCTCTCCCGCGACCCCCGCAGCGCCGGGCAGATTCCATCCACCAAAGGGGTGCTGTAAGGCTCCCTCACGGTTTTTCCTTGATTTGTCTCCCCCACCTGCCTGAAACAGGACCGGGCAGCTTGCAGTATGGAGAGTGTTCATGCGTGTTGTTGTAATCGACTACAATGGCGGCAACCTGGCTTCTGCTGCACAGGCAGCACGAAGGGCCGCAGCCCTGCGAGGGCTGGAAGCCGACATCGCCATCTCCCGCAACGAGGCTGACATCCTTGCTGCCGACCGTCTCATCCTGCCTGGCCAGGGTGCCTTTGCCGACTGTGCGAAAGGGCTGGACGAGGGCGCTCTCCGCCCCCTGCTGGAAAAGGCAACAGCAGAAGGCACGCCCTTTCTCGGCATATGCGTGGGGATGCAGCTCATGGCCCAGTACGGGCTGGAACATGGCCGCACGGAAGGGCTGGGCTGGATTGATGGCCACATCGCTCCCATGGATGACAGTACCCGACAGGGATTCCGGCTGCCGCACATGGGGTGGAACACTCTCTCTTTCACACCCGGTGCCCATCCGCTGACAGAAGGGCTTGAGCCGGGAAATCACGGCTATTTTGTCCATTCCTATGCCCTGGTGGACGCCCGGGCAGAAGAAACCATCGCCACGGCGGATTACGGCATGACCATTCCGGCCATCGTGGCCAGGGGCAACCGCTGCGGCACACAGTTCCACGTGGAAAAAAGCCAGGATGTAGGTCTGACCATCCTGGGCAACTTCCTGACATGGCAGCCTGGCTGATGCAGGGACGGCCATGGAACCAGCCTCCAGACAGTTACCGGGCCGAACGGCTGGGCCACACCATCAGCGAGGATGACCTCGAAAGCCTGATGGAAAGCACCGTGGCCGCCATTCTGGCCGAGGGCGTGTTCGACTGGCACACGCCCCCTGAAAGTGCCGTCCTGAGGCGTTTCTTCGAGGGCCTCCTGCTGGTACCGGACCGGGACGTCTTCATCGTCCGGGCACCGGATGGCAGCATCTGCGGGGCGGCTGTTCTCGCTCATGCCACGTCCCGGTCCGAAATATACGGTGCCAGCGCCACCATCACCGCCTTTTTCATCGTTCCTTACGAGCGGGGAAAAGGTCTGGGCGCCCTCCTCATGGAGGCCATCATCAACAGGGCACTGACCCGGGGCGCCAAGGTACTGGACTGCCGTGTGCGTGAAACACTGCACGACGCCATAACCCTGCTCACCTCATTCAACTTCACCCACTGGGGCACACACCCCTATTTTGCACGAATCGGAGACCGGACAGTGCGCGGACTATTCTTCTCAAAACTCCTCGTCCCTGAAGAAAGAGCCATGCAGTGGCAGCCTGCCGGCACACCGCTCTCCGTGCCACACCATGGCCCCGCACCAGGCGGAATCCTCCGCAAACCGTTGACCCTCTACCCGGCCATCGACCTCAAGGGCGGGGCCTGTGTCCGCCTGCGGCAGGGGGACATGAATGCTGCCACCCATTATTCCGACAATCCTCCTGCCCAGGCCAAGCTGTTCGAACAGACCGGGTGCCGCCACCTCCACATTGTCGATCTGGACGGCGCCTTTGCGGGCCGGTCGGCCAATGTGAAGGCTGTGGAGGACATCATCGCCACCACATCTCTTCCTGTCCAGCTCGGCGGAGGGCTGCGGGACATGAAAGCCATTGAACGCTGGCTGGAAGCCGGTGTCAGCCGGGTCATCCTTGGTTCTGCCGCCGTGAAAGACCCCGGCCTTGTCCGGCAGGCCGCCCGTGCCTGGCCGGGCCGCGTGATCGCCGGGATCGACGCCCGGCAGGGCCGTGTTGCCACCGAAGGCTGGGCCGAAGTCTCCGAGCTGACCACCACCGACCTCGCCCGCCGGATGGAAGAGGCAGGCGTCGCCGGAATCATCTTCACCGAGATCACCCGGGACGGCATGCTGGAAGGTCTGGACATTGATCAGACGGTCGAGCTGGCCCGCCATGTCTCCATCCCCGTCATCGCCAGCGGCGGCGTGGGCACGCTGGACCATCTCCGGGCCCTGCGACAGGCGGCCGATGAAACACCCGGCATCACCGGCGTGATCGTGGGGCGCGCCCTGTATGATGGCCGCATCAATCTGCCGGAAGCCCTGTCCGTACTGGAGGGATCATGCTGAAGCTACGTGTCATCCCCTGTCTCGACGTCCATGACGGACGGGTCGTCAAAGGGGTCAATTTCGTCTCCCTGCGGGACGCCGGAGACCCGGTGGAACAGGCCCGCCTCTATGATGCCGCCGGAGCGGACGAGCTGACCTTTCTGGACATCACGGCCAGCTCGGACAATCGGGACACCATTCTTGACGTTGTCGAACGTACCGCCGCCGAAGTCCGCCTGCCCCTCACCGTTGGTGGTGGCGTGCGACGCTGTGCGGACATCCGCAGACTTCTGCTGAGCGGTGCCGACAAGTGTGCCATCAACTCCGCCGCCATCCGCACGCCAGAGCTCATCAATGAAGCAGCGGAACGGTTTGGCAGCCAGTGCATCGTCGTGGCGATAGATGCCCGCTCCGATGGCCATGGCGGGTGGGAGGTCTACGCCAAGGGCGGACGGGAACCAACCGGACTGGATGCCGTCGCCTGGGCCGAGCAGATGGCCACACGGGGAGCCGGAGAAATCCTGCTCACCAGCATGGACCGTGACGGTACACGGTCCGGCTTTGACCTTGATCTGCTGGGAACCATCTGCAAACGTGTTTCCGTTCCCGTCATCGCCTCCGGTGGTGTGGGGGAACTGGCCCATTTCGTGGAAGGAGCCCGGGCGGGTGCCAGCGGTCTGCTGGCCGCCAGCGTGTTCCATTTCGGCCAGTTCAGGATCGGTGAGGTCAAACAGGCCCTGCACGATGCCCGGCTGCCCGTCAGGCTGGGCCGCTAGGGACTGGCATGACAAAGGACAGGAAACATATGGCCCAGAATAATACCCCCTCCCGTGAGACAGGCCGCAAAGAGGTTCTGGAACGACTTTACCATACGGTTCTGGCCCGCAAGGGAGCCTCACCATCCGTCAGCCATTCGGCCCGTCTCATGGCTCGGGGGCGGAGCAAGATTGCCCAGAAATTTGGCGAAGAAGCCGTCGAATGTGTCATCGAGGCCATCAAGGGCGACAGGCAGGGCCTCATCAGCGAAAGTGCGGATGTCCTCTATCATCTGATCGTGATGTGGGTTGATGCGGGCATTGATCCGGCGGATGTCTGGGCCGAGCTGGAACGCCGTGAAGGCACGAGCGGCATCGAGGAAAAAGCCTCCCGGCCGAAACCGGCCTTCTGAAGGCACGGCTCATAGGTGGGTTGCCTCCCCCTCCCTTGACTTCCCCCCACCTCACTCCCCAATCATGGAGGAAGAGGAGGAACCCATCTTATGCCGACCGCTACCCCCGCTTACGATCCCAACAATGTCTTCGCCAAGATACTGCGGGGAGAGATTCCCGCTGAACGTGTCTGCGACAGCAAACATTCTTTCGCTTTCTACGACATCTCTCCCCTCGCCCCGATCCATGTTCTGGTGATCCCCCGTGGCGCCTACACGGACCTGCACGACTTCATCTCCCGTGCCAGCGATGAAGAGATTCTGGATTTCTGGAAACTGGTGGACAAAATTTCCGCCGAGCAGTCCCTCATCCCCAGCGGGTTCCGCCTCATCAGCAATGTGGGTCGCGACAGTGGACAGGAAGTGCCGCACTTCCACGTCCATCTTCTGGGTGGGCGACCGCTCGGCCCCATCCTGGCGGCTGACCAGTAACGGCACCGCCCCATCCGGGGAAGCCGCCTCTGGGCGGCTTCCCCCCCCCCTTTCGGGACTGGTTGGAAAACCTTTTTTTACAAAAGGTATCTTTCCCTCTTGCACTTCCCCGCCGTTCCCTCTAGAGAGGGCTCACGCCTTTAGTCCCGTTCGTCTAGAGGCCTAGGACACCGCCCTCTCACGGCGGCAACACGGGTTCGAATCCCGTACGGGACGCCAGACATTTCATGAAAACTCTGAACAATCTGGCCTGACAGGCATCTCTTGGACATCATCCTGACGTACCGTTCTTCCCCTTGGTGGGCAGACACGGAGTGCGCCTGCCCACCCGGTTTCAGAACGAGACCTTACTGCATCTCGCCCAGAGCCTCGGCCATGACGGGAGCATCATAACGGGGTGCGGCGACCTCCAGATAGGTACCCTGCCCCGGCCTGACAGCGTCCAGAGCCTGACGCAGAGCCTTGGGTGTGCTGATGCGCTCGCACTGCCAGTCCTTGCCGCCGAACCCACGGGCCAGAGCCGTGTAATCCCAGCTGGCAATGTCATTGTAATAACGTTCCCCGTCATCACAGAGCAGACGCTCGATCAGATAGCCATCATTGTTCAGGACAAGGATGAGCGGATGACAGTCAAAACGGGCAAACTCACCGAGAGCCTGTACCGTCAGCTGATGTGACCCTTCACCGGTCAGCAGGATGATCCGCTTGTGAGGGGCTGCGATGGCCATGCCGAACGCCGCCGGCGTGGCCCAGCCGATGGACCCCCACAGGCTCTGCTCCTCATAGTCGACCCCTTCAGGCAGACGGATGAAGCCCATGCCCATGGCGACCGTCCCCGTCTCACTCACGACGATATCCCCAGCCCGGAGATGATCCCGTATGGCGGCATAGAAGGTATGGGTTCTGATCACCCCATCATCCCCTTCGTCAGCCTGCCGAGGGGGCAGTTCCATCCCCAGATAGCCGGGACCGGCGGGGCAGGATACGGTATCGGCCAGATCGGCCAAGGCTTCGATCACATCAGCCAGATCGACAGCATGAACGGCACCATCACCAAAGCGCACCTCATGCGCCATGACACTGATGATGCGCTCCGGGTCCAGCTTCTGGGTGAAAAGCCCGGTGTTGAAATCCGTCATTTCAGCACCCAGCGTCAGGACGAGATCGGCCTGCTCCACAAAGTCGGCGACATCTTCCTGCACGAGATGCCCGCCATACATCCCCACAAACCCTTCAGCCTGTTCATCCACCACGCCCTTGTCCATGAACATGGTGGCATGGGGCAGACCGGACCGGCTGAGGAACCGTCTCATCGCCTCCCGGCAGCCAAACCGGGCCGTCAGGATACCCGGCAGGACACAGGGAGACGTGCTGCGCTCCAGCTCGGCCATGATGCGCCGTGCCACGATGGCGGCCTGTTTCCCGCTCCGCACTTCCGGAAGGGCCATGTCACCATCAGGCATGACCACATCATCATGAGCTGCATCGAACGGGATGCCAATATAGACCGGCCGCCGCTCCCGGCGCAGCGTGGCCAGAACACGTTCCAGCTCCTGCACGCAGTTCTGGCCATCCAGAATGGTACGGGCACAGACGACATGACCGGCAGCATCATAAAAGGCCGTGGTCTGCCCGTTGCCCAGGGTATGATGCACAAGCCGCTTTTCATCCAGCACGGCCCGCTTGGGCAGGCCAACCAGATGGATGACCGGCAGATGCTCCGCATATGCCCCGGCAACGCCGTTCATGGCACTCAGCTCGCCAACGCCATAGGTCGTGTTCAGGGCCGCAATCCCCCGTATGCGGGCGTAGCCATCGGCCGCATAGGCGGCATTCAGTTCGTTGGAGCACCCAATCCAGCGCATGTCCGCCCTGGCCGTGATGGCGTCATTGATCGGGAAGGCATAGTCACCCGGGACACCGAAGACATGCTCCACACCCAGCCGGGAGAGCTGGTCCAGAAGATAATCGACAACCTTTGCCATCGTACGTTCCTTTCATCATTGGCACGTCAGTCCGTGCCTCTGAGGAAAGCCTATCCAGCCCATCTTCAATATGATAATATTATATTTCTATACAGACTATAGCCTTTTCCCTATGCCATACCCCCAACTGACTCTCCGGGAACTCCACTACTTCATGGCCGTTGCCACACAGGGCAGCTTCAGCCGTGCGAGTGACCAGCTGCACATCAGCCAGCCTTCCCTGAGCATGGGCATACGCTCTCTGGAAAACAAACTGGACGTCCGCCTTTTCGAGCGGTCCCACAAGACCATCACCCTGACGGAAAAGGGCAAGACCTTCTTTCTTCATGCTGAACGTCTACTTGAGGCCGAACAGAATCTTCACCGGGCGATGGCGGATGATTCAGGCCCCCTGAAGGGGACGGTCCATCTGGCACTCCCACCCATATTGGGGGCGATCTATTTCCGTCCCATCATCCGGCAGTTCTGCAGCCTCTATCCCGATGTCGTGCTGAACATCGAGGAACATCCCTCCGACAGGCTGGTGGCCCAGCTTCTCGGCCATCACACGAACATCGCCGCCCTCATAGGGCCTGTCCAGAACAGGCAGCTGCGCACCATCCCCTTTGCAGAGGCAGAACTCTGCCTGCTGATAGCCGACTCACACCGGCTCGCAGGCCGGGAGAGCTGCTCCTTCACGGACATTCTGGACGAGAAGATCGTCCTCATGAATGAGAACTTCAAGATAAACCGTTTCATCTCGGAGGCCTTTGCCAGTCACGGGGCCGCACCCCATGTCACCGGGCGCACGGGTGACACAACCCTCCTGCTGACCATGGTTCAGGCGGGTGTCGGCGTCACCATCATTCCGGCGGCCTTCCACAATCCGGCCCAGAATGACGGGCTGTACTGCTGCCCGTTGCAGGACCCGACCATCCGCATCACCATTTCACTCGCTGTCCGCCGCAACAGCCCCCTGAACAAAGCCGAAGAAGCCTGGTTGCAGACCAGCTTGCCCTGACCCCCTGCCCGAGACGCCTGCAAGCACCAACATGCCCCGGCCTCCATTCGGCTCTCCCCGACACAAGGACAATTTTCCAATGCATGGTTTATAAAAGCCATGAAAAAGACAAATATTCCACCTACATCACGACCTGCAGTCGGCATGATCTCTGACTGCCTTCCTGCTGGTATCAGAATACTATCTCTGTAGAATGATGGAGTCTCCGTGAAAAAAACGCACAAAAGAACCCATGAGGCCGAGTGCCGGGTCGCTCTGCTCGATACGCCTTACAAATAACGCAAAATATCCATGGAAAACCATTCATGCAGACTTTATGAAGGCTAAATATCAAATAAAATTTTTAATTAGCAATGTATATATTCTCTTAAATGCCAATTTTACAAAAACTTCTTCACTACAACCACATATTGCATCCACTATAAAATTACTTATCCCAACAAGTTGTTTGGATTTAACAAAATTGTATCTTGAATTTCTTTAAAGTGTTCCTTAAGTAAGAGTAAACCCAGTCTACTTCAGTCATGATCTGTACGTCCCGTCCGTACATCTCATCAGACGGACAGAGCAGCGTGTGCAACATCTACAGGAAGGTGCGATCACAATGACAGACCTCAACTTTTCGTACGGGAAAACGACATCTGTCACACTGGCCCCCTCAGAACAGGTGCCAGCCTATGGGCGGAAGGCATCTTCTTCCATGAAGGTATCGGCCAGGATTGCGCTGCTTCTGGCAAGCGTATCGTCCTTCTCCATCATCAGCACACCTGCACGTTCGGATGATACGGCACAGTCCCAGCAAGGCGGTACTGTCCGCACCTTTTCCCCTGCTGCTGGAGAGACTGATACAGTCACAGACACCATTACGGATGGTAAAGGAAACACCCCCCTCTCCGTAGAGCAGGCTGGTGCGGGGACGACTGTCCTTTCCGCCGCCAACAGCTATACCGGGGCAACAGACATCACGCAGGGGACGCTGGCTCTCTCCGGCAATGGCAGCATCGCCAATTCCAGCGGTGTCACCGTGGGCAAGAACACCACGTTCGACATCAGCGGGAGCAGCTCCAACGTCACGGTGCAGGACCTGTCCGGTGCAGGCAATGTCACTCTCGGCCAGAACGGACTCACCCTCTCATCAGCCAAGGCTGGCAGCCCCTATGACGGCGTCATCTCCGGGACGGGCGGCCTGACCGTTGACGGTGGGTCCAAGACCCTGACAAATGCCCAGACCTACAGCGGTGATACCAGCATCAACAACGGGGCCACCCTTGCCCTGACGGGCAATGGCAACCTCGCCAACACCCGTGTCCAGCTGAACAACCGGGATGTTTCCGGCCCTTCAACCTTTGACATTTCGCAGGCCTCACACCCGGTTGATGTCCAGTCCATCATGTGGGGCAACAATGGCGCTGTCGTCAATCTAGGCAGCAACACGCTCAACATCACCAACAGTGGCTCCAATGATACAAATGGAGCGACCTTCAAGGGGGATGGAGCAACCCTAAATGTTTCGGGTCAGAAACAGGGCTTCAACGGCACCATCACCGGCAATACCAGCCTCGTCGCCAATGCCAGTATCGTTGACATGTATGACAGCAAGCAGTTCGACTACACAGGCAGCACGACCGTCAACAATGGCAGCTCGCTGCATGTGTACGGTGCTGTCATCGGTACGCCGCAGGTCACTGTCAGCAACGGCGGCAAGCTGGATGGCACGGGCACCATCGGTTCCTCAGGCAGCACGACAACAATCGAACAGGGTGGGAGCATCAACCCCGGCACGCCTGCTGCCTACCGGCAGACCCTGTCCATCGGCAATGATCTCACAACCCGGGGCACATCCGATTTCAGCGGTCTCCAGGACAATGGCTCCAGCAGACTTTCCAATGGATCCATCTATGTCGGTGGCAACCTGGATCTGGGCGGAACAGTCAAGGCGGTTGACCTCTCCTCACAGCAGGGCTCCGGTGTCCAGACTCTCTTCCGCTACGCAAAGCAGCTGACAACCAGCAATCCAACCCTGAATGTATATCAGTTCACGGGAGATGAGACTGGCAAGCCCTTCCTGTCGCCAGACACCAAGGGTACGAGCTACCTTCAGACAGGCAACCATCAGGTCAATCTGGTCACAGCCAATGCCGGGGACAATCTGGCGTTCTGGAATGGCAGCAAGACAACTGCTGATGGCCAGATACGGGCAGGCGATGGTACTTGGTCCCAGGGGGCAAACAGCGCCACCAACTGGACCACGGCCAACGGCAGCCAGAGTTCCGCCTGGCAGGGCAAGGAATACGCCATTTTTGGCCAGCCTTCCGATGATGCCATCCAACAGAGCAAAAACGCTGCCCAGAACGTGACGGTGGATGGCAATGTCGATGTGGCTGGCATGCAGTTCAGCCAGAATGCCCGCCCGTCCTCCTATTCCGTCATCCCCAAGGATGGAAACAGCTCCATCACACTGTATGGCAACCGCTATACGGACAAGGAGCACCCGGACAAGCTCAACCGGTATTTCTACATCACCGACAGCACAGGCCAGTCTGGCACCCAGACTGATGCTGACATCAAGCAGTACGAGCAGAACAACGGTACCCTGGTCAACAAGTCAGGACTTGTCTCCACAATCCGTGTGGGGGATGGTTCAGGCTATGGTGACACCAACCTTGCCATCATCAAGACACCCATCAAGGATGATCCCAGCAACCCGACGACCCTCGTAAAAACGGATACGGGTACGCTCGTTCTGGACGGCAACAACAGCTACAATGGCGGAACCGTCATCACCAATGGTGTGCTGGAAATCACCTCCGATGCCAGCCTGGGCGCCCAGAACGGCACTCTGGGCATCAGCGGGGGGACGCTGCGGATCGGCCAGGACCTCGCCACCAACGCCAACCGCAATACTGTTCTGGGATATAACGGCGCCACCATTGACCTCAATGGTCATACTTACGACAACAATGGCTCCATCGTTGGTCCCCGGGGGGCCAACATAGCCATCAGGAGCACCACGGACAATTCCGGGCTCAGCACGGCCCTGCAGAATGCTGGCGGCCCCCAGAGCGGCACTGTGCCGGTGCTCAACCTCAATGCCGACAACACCTATCTGGGCAGGACGGACATCCAGGGCAACTGGGGTATTGGTGGGTCCAATGTCGTTGTCAATGCCAATGACAAAACCCCATTTGGCACCTCTGACAGCACAACAAAAGGTGGCGACCTGAACATCACGGCAGGGGCCATCGTCAACATGAATGGCGGGCAGGACAAATCTGCCTCCATGGGCAACCGCAACGTCGTCATCAATGACAACAGCGCCCTGTATTTCAACAACAGAAGCGTTGCCGACACGGCCAACATCACGAACACGAACAACGCCAGCGTCACCTTCAGGAACGACAGCTCGGCCTCTCAATCCACCATCAGCAATGCCGGGCATGTGTTCTTTGCGGACAATGCAACAGCAGACCAGGCCACAGTCCAGAACAACAGCGATGGGGCCACTGTTGATATCACGAAAGCGACCAATGGTGTGTCCATCGGCTCCCTGTCCGGCAATGGCAACGTGTCTCTGGGCGACCAGACACTGACAGTCGGTGCCCTCAACAAGGACGACACTCTTTCCGCCATCATATGGGATGCTGGCAACCACAAGGGATCCGTTGTCAAAACGGGAACGGGCACCCAGACACTGACAGGCAACAACAGCTACACCGGCTCCACGACCGTCAACAACGGTACCCTTGCCCTCGCTGGCCAGGGTACCATTACCAACTCCTCCTTTGTTGATGTCAACAAGGGGGCAAAGCTGGACATCAGCCAGTCCGCCAATGACCAGAATCTGACCGACATCCGGGGTGGCGGTGATGTGGCTCTTGGTGACCACTCCCTGTCCCTGACGCAGGCTGATTCACAGCACAGCTATGATGGTGTCATCTCTGGAACCGGCGGCCTGAAAATCCTTGCCGGGGAAAAAACACTCACCGGGCAGAATACCTACACAGGTGATACGGTCGTCGCCCAGCAGGCAGGCCTGACCCTGGATGGCGGAAAGCTCGACAGCCAGCTGTTCAATAACGGCACGTCCGTTCTCCAGAACGGTGCCGAGATAACGAAGACAGTAACGAACGACCATGGCGGCACGCTGACGGCACATGACGCAAAACTGGCGGACATCACCAACGGCAGTACGGCCGGGCAGATCCTGCTCGACAAGGGGACAACCGCCTCTGGCACGCTGGCTGCTTCTGATGGCCAGTTCACCATTGGTGAAGGTGGGGCCAGTGTCGGCTCTCTCTCTGGCAGCAGTAAAAGCACGGGTACCCTCAATGACACCCTGACCATCACCAATGGTCATGACGGCTATAACGGCACCCTCGCCGGCAATGGTGGCCTGAACATCACCGGGGGAAGTGGCGAATATCTCAACGGCCAGAACACCTATAAAGGTGAAACCCATGTCGGCCCCAATGCCAACCTCACCCTGCAGGGAAGCATCACCGGGGACCTCAACAACGATGGGCAGACCTACATCAACCCCAACGCAACAACGGCAGGCAAGGCCAGTGTCGGCGGGAAAACAACCAACACGAACCAGCTCACCGCACAGAGTGCCATCCTGGGCAATGTCAGCAACAAGAGTGGCACCACAACCCTGCATCAGAGCACCACGCAGGACCTTACCAACGAGGCCGGCACAACAACACTCGACCGCACCACGGTAAACGGGCAGACTACGAATTCCGGCACACTCACCACCTCTGCCTCAAAACTGGGTGACATCAGCAACAACGCCGGAACAGCCACGCTGGATGGCAACAGCACTGCCGGGCATGTCACCAATGCTGCTGGAGCCAGCTTCACCCTCCAGAACAGCGGAACGATCCGCTCTGCCGACAACCAGGGCTCCATGACACTGGGGGCCTTCAGTACAGTTTCAAGAGATGTCACCAATACTGGCAACGGGTCCCTGACGCTCGACAACAGCACCATCGACGGTACCCTTACCCATAATGGCCAGAGTCTGACCGTCACGGACAAAAACGCCTCTGTCGGTTCTCTCGCAGGAAACGGCAACGGCACGCTGGATGGTGCCCTGCATCTCACCAATGCCAATGAAACCTACAACGGTATCCTCTCCGGCAAGGGCGGGCTGGCTCTTGACGGGGGGAAAGAAACCCTCACGAACCATCAGGCCTATACCGGCGACACAACCGTCGGGCAGAGTGGTGACCTGACCCTGACAGGCTCCCTTGCCGGGGCACTTGTCAATGGCGGCCACTCCACTCTCCAGAACGGTTCCGCTGTCAACGGAGTGGTCACAAACACCAATCAGGGCTCTCTGGAAGCACATGGTGCTGCCTTGGGGGCTGCCACAAATACCAGTACGGCCGGGACGCTGCTGCTCGACCAGGGAACAACCATTGCCCACACCCTTGCTTCTGATGGTGGCCAGATTACCATCGGTCAAGGCGGCGCCAGTGCTGAATCGCTTGCAGGCACGAACAGTGACGCCAAAATCACGCTCAATGACACCCTGACACTCACCGGTGGGCATGATGGCTATAACGGTACCATCACCGGCACGGGTGGCCTGACCATCCTCGGGGGCGGCAAAAACGACATCCAGAGCACGGGTGAGTATCTCAATGGCCACAACACCTATAAAGGTGAAACCCATATCGGCCAGAACAGCTCCTTCACCCTGAAAGGCAGCATCACCGGGGACCTCAGAAACGAGGGTGATACCTACGTCAACCCCAATGCCAACACCGCAGGCCAAGTCAGCATCGGCGGGACGACGACCAATACACACCTTTTCACGTCGCAAAATGCCATTCTGGGCAAGGTCATCAACAATGATGGCACCACCACGCTGAATGAAAGCCAGACCAAGGACATTGACAACCATGCCGGGGAGACGGTCCTCACCGGCACGACGGCAGGGGCCATCACCAACGCCAAGGGAGCCACCTTCACAACCCAGCAGAGCCAACATTCCGACGGCACGACAGTCAACAACAGTCTCGCTTCCGCCGACAATGCGGGCACGATGAAACTCGACCACACCACGGTAAACGGGCAGACCACGAATTCCGGCACACTCACCACCTACAACTCAAGGCTGGGTGATGTCAGTAACAACGCCGGAACAGCCACGCTGGATAGCGGAACTACCGCTGGCCATGTCATCAATGCTGCTGGGGCCAGCTTCACCCTCCAGAACAGCGGAACGATCAGCTCTGCCGACAACCAAGGCTCCATGACACTGGGGGCCTTCAGTACAGTTTCAAGAGATGCCACCAATACTGGCAACGGGTCCCTGACGCTCGACAACAGCACCATCGGCGGTACCCTCACCCATGATGGCCAGAGTCTGACCGTCACGGACAAAAACGCCTCTGTCGGTTCTCTCGCAGGAAACGGCAACGGCACGCTGGATGGTGCCCTGCATCTCACCAATGCCCATGACACCTATAACGGTATCCTCTCCGGCAAGGGCGGACTGGCCCTTGACGGGGGGAAAGAAACCCTCACGAACCATCAGGCCTATACCGGCGACACAACCGTCGGGCAGAGTGGTGACCTGACCCTGACAGGCTCCCTTGCCGGGGCACTTGTCAATGGCGGCCACTCCACCCTCCAGGATGGTTCAGCCGTCACCGGAACGGTCACGAACACCAGCACCGGCTCGCTGGAGGCCCACAATGCCCAGCTGAGCAATGTCACGACAGCCGGGACGCTGCTGCTCGAC
>NZ_LMYH01000001.1:0-84002 GCF_002917995.1 Parasaccharibacter apium | reverse complement strand
GTAGCTCGTCAGGCTCATAACCTGAAGGTCGTAGGTTCAAATCCTACCCCCGCATCCATACCCACAAAATCAGATACCGCCAGATAGCCATGGTCCTCCCGTGGGTCCACACGTTCCCCAACCATCTGTCATGAATAGAGGGAACAGACTCCACGAGGGGATATGATCATCCTCATGTGAGAATCGATATCTTGTGTGCTGTGGATGCAAAGAACCACAGCATCTTGTGTTTCTGGAACCTGATTCTCTGGCTTATAGAAAACTTTAATAACGTCAATAACTGGCTGTTTTTGTAGCTCTTTACGTATTTTTGCCGGGAGAAAGGGGATTCAGGTCGCATCTTTCTGTTGAAAGTGAGAAGAGTTCTCATCTAACGTCATTCATGAAGCAACTCGCAGAGAGAGGGAGAGGCCTCATGAACATCATTCAGATTGCCGAACGGCGTGACACCATCCATGACGCTTCCATGAAGACACTGGCGCGGGAGGAGCAGACGGCCCTGTGGGCCCTGCGGTATCTGCTGGGGCCGAGCTGCTGGCGGCGCTCCATGTCTCTGTCTGGGCTCCTGGGGCAGGAGGCAGAGCGCCTTCAGGAGCGTTTCAAGGCGCTTTTTCTTCATGCTGTCTGTGCAACCGCAGCCTTGGAATATTCGGCCACGGAGGAACATCTTCTGAACATTCTGTCAGATATGCAGAATGCCCCGGAGGAGCAGACTCTACATTCTGAGCTGGGCGAAGCGCTGATGCATCTTGGGCAGGCTCTGGCTGCTTATGGGTACTGGCTCCCCGTGCGCAAGAGGATGCAGTCTGTGGCCGAGAGGATGCCAATGCCGGCCTTGGCTCAGGATAACTATCCGGAAATGCTGGAAGCAGCGGAATAAGCAGTTTTCGGAACGATGCCGTGGGCTCCGTGCTTATTCTGTCTTGAAACCATGAGTATGGCAGTGTTTTTATACGGGTTTCTCGTTACAGACAGCCGGAGCCGATGTTGGAAGTACAGTCTATCACTTTCCCTGAGGGGATGACCCTTCAGTGTGGGGAGAAGATCGCTCCGCTGGATATTGCCTATCAGACATATGGTGAGCTTTCTCCCACAAGGGATAATGCCATCGTCATATGTCATGCTTTTACCGGCGACCAGTATGTGGCCAGCCCGCATCCCGTTACGGGGAAGCCGGGCTGGTGGTCCCGTATGGTCGGTCCCGGTTTGCCTATCGATACGGACCGTTTCTTTGTCATCTGTGCCAACGTGCTGGGTGGCTGTATGGGGACTACCGGCCCCACAACGGTACGGGCCGGGACAGAACGGCCATGGGGGAAGGATTTTCCTCCAATCACCATGCACGATATTGTGGCCGCTCAGGTAAAGCTGGTGGACCATTTTGGCATTGACAGGCTTTTTGCTGTCATTGGTGGCTCCATGGGTGGGATGCAGACATTGACATGGGCCACGGATTATCCAGATCGTGTCTTTGCTGCCATGCCGATTGCAACATCGCCGTTTCAGTCAGCCCAGAACATTGCGTTCAACGAGGTCAGTCGTCAGGCCATTTATGGTGATCCGGACTGGCACGGGGGGGATTATCAGGCCCATGGCGTCATCCCGGCCCGTGGTCTGGCCGTGGCCAGAATGGTTGGCCATATCACCTATCTTTCGGAAGAAGCCCTGACCAGGAAGTTCGGGCGGGAAATCCGTCCCGGCACCATGCCGGCCCCCCATGATCCACTGGCTGCCCTCCCTTTTGGGGGCATGTTCCAGGTGGAAAGTTACCTGCGCTACCAAGGGTCCAACTTTACGCGCCGCTTTGATGCTCATTCGTATCTGAGTATTTCGAGGGCCATGGATTTTTTCGATCTGGGCAGCGAGCATGGAGGCAGTCTTTCGGAGGCGTTCCGAGGCGTGAAAACCCGTTTCTGTGTTGTGTCTTTCAGTTCTGACTGGCTGTTTCCGACATCCCGTTCCCGGACACTGGTTCGGGCCATCACCCAGGCAGGAGGGCATGTGTCTTTCGTGGAAATAGACAGTGACCGGGGGCATGATGCGTTTCTTCTGGAAGAGCCGGATTTTGACAGAACGGTTCGTGGGTTTCTGAATGGAATGGCCCGTCAGGCCGGTCTGGCTGAGGGAGACCATCATCATGCGCTTTGATCAGGAGTTGATTGCCGCCATGGTGGCCTCCCATAGCCGGGTGCTGGATATCGGGTGTGGCGACGGAAGCCTGATTGGCCACCTGTCCAGGGAGAAGAATTGCGACGCCCAAGGGCTGGAGCTGGACATGAAAGCGGTCACGCAGTCGGTAGCCCATGGTCTGCCCGTCATGCATGGTGATGCCGATGTGGTGCTGGCTGATTATCCTGATGGAACGTTTGATTACGTCGTTCTGCAAAGGACGCTTCAGGCAGTGGACTGTCCACGGGATGTCCTGAGGCACATGCTGAGGATAGGTCGGCTGGCGCTGGTCTCTTTTCCCAATTTTGGACATTGGCGGCTGCGCTGGCATCTGTTGCGGACGGGACGGATGCCGATGACATCCGTCTGGCCTACCCCTTGGTATGAAACGCCGAACATCCATCCCTGTACGATCTATGATTTCTTTGCATTGTGTGAGGAAGACGGGTACGAGGTCTGTCAGTGGATGGTCGTGAACGGAAACCGTCAGTCCCGTCTGGCAGGGTGTTCGCCCCATCTGGCCAATCTGTTCGGGGAGCAGGGACTGTTTCTTCTTCGCCGCAAAAGTGAACAGAAATAGAATTCACGGAGACGTTATAAGGCAGTTTGTAGGCCCTAACGATCTGTTTTCATTGTTTTTTATGGAAACAGAGGTGGCCTGCCTTTTTTGCGAAATAAGGTCATAAAAAGACATCGTCTTTTTCCTCTTGTTATAAGACAAATAGAGTCCTATTTTTGGGCGAGACGAGCGGAACGCCTCAGGAAAGAGGGGTTCAGGCGTTTATTTTATGCGGTGTTGCCAGATCAGAGTGCTGGAGTAACGCCGGTTTTGAGGAAGAATCATGAGCAGTTTCAAAGCGCTCGGTCTGGCGGCCCCAATTTTGCAGGCGCTGGACGGAGAGGGCTACACCACGCCAACCCCCATTCAGGCTGGGGCAATTCCCCATCTCATGGAGGGACGGGATCTTCTCGGTCTGGCGCAGACAGGAACGGGCAAAACAGCAGCATTTGCTCTGCCCATCCTCCATTATCTTCTGGAACATCCCCACAAGGCGGCCCCTCGTAGTGCGCGTGTTCTGGTGCTGGCCCCAACACGGGAGCTTGTGGCGCAGATTGCCGACAATTTTGCCGCCTATGCCCGGCACATGAAATTCTCCCATGCGGTGATCTTCGGTGGCGTGGGGCAGAACCGGCAGGTGGAAGCCATGAAGCGTGGCGTTGATGTCATGGTGGCGGCCCCCGGCCGTCTGCTGGACCTCGTCGGGCAGGGGCATATTGATCTTTCCACGCTGGAGATTGTCGTGCTGGATGAGGCAGACCGCATGCTGGACATGGGGTTTGTTCATGACATCCGTCGCATTGTGGCCCGTCTCCCGGAGAAGCGACAGACATTGCTGTTCTCGGCGACCATGCCGCCATCCATCCGTGAGCTGGCCCATTCCCTGCTGAATGACCCTGAAACTGTTCAGGTCACGCCGGAATCCAGTACGGTGGATCGCATCCGGCAGGCTGTTCTGTTCGTGGATTCCACAGCGAAGAAAGAAGCCTTGATGATGCTGGTCAATAATGACCGTGTCGTGCGGGCCGTTGTTTTTACGCTGATGAAGCATGAAGCCAACAAGGTGGCGGAATATCTCAGCAAGAATGGGATCCCGGCAGCCGCCATTCATGGGAACAAGTCGCAGGGGGCCCGGGAGCGTGCCATGCAGGGCTTCCGCGATGGCAGTGTCCGCGTGCTGGTCGCTACGGACATTGCCGCCCGTGGCATTGATGTGGATGAGGTCTCTCACGTCTTCAATTATGACCTGCCAAATGTGCCGGAAGCCTACGTCCACCGTATCGGTCGGACGGCCCGTGCTGGTCGGGATGGCTGGGCCGTGTCCCTTTGTGATGCCGAACAGCGTGCCTGGTTGCGGGATATTGAGAAGCGTATCGGCAAGAACGTGCCGGTGATTACGGATCACCCATACCATTCCACAGAGGCCCAGAACTCGACCCTGCCACCGCCTGTGCTGGGTGGTGGACGTGGCGGCCGGGGAGGGCGTGGCGGTAGCGGCGGTGGACGTGGTCGTTCCTCACGGCCGCAGACGTCCTCCCGCCCTGCTGCTGGTGGGCGGGCAGCCCCCGGAGCCAGAAGGCGGCGTTCCTTCTGATTCTTCTGTCAGTCATGTTCCAGATGAGAAACAGCCCCGTGTCATGCGGGGCTGTTTCTGTATGGAGTGCAGGATAAAGTGCAGGGCAGACCTATTCATCAGTCCGGCAGAAGGAGACGTCATGATGGTTGAAAAAACAGGAAAGCCGGTTGATCTGGTCTGGGGCCATGGAGCCCGGAAGATTGAGGTCTTTCTGGAACCAACCTGTCCTTTCTGTGTGCGTGCTTCCAGAAAGCTCATGCCGCTTCTGGAGCATGTGGGGGAGGACAGGCTGACGCTTCAGGTGCATCTTCATTCCCAGCCGTGGCATCTGTTTTCGGGTATTCTGGTCCGGTGCATTCTTGCTGCGGCGACCCTGCCTGATGGCCGGGATACGGCCTGGCAGACAGTGCGGACGATCGGTGATCACAGGGAAGAGTTCGAGTTTTCCCATCATTGTGAAGGGCCGAACATGCAGACCACGCCCGACGATCTGATCAGCCGGCTTGAGGGTCATACCCGTCTCAATCTGGCAGTGCCTTTTCGCCTTCCCGGCGTGACGGATGCCATGAAAGCCCATGCCCGTTACGCACGGCAGCACGGCATTCATGTTTCACCAACTGTCATGCTGGATGGAAAGGTGGATGACCGTTTTCAGAGCGGGCAGTCCGTCGAGGAATGGGTGGCCCTTCTGAAGTGAGATGGGGCTGCCGGAGGCTGTATGGTCATTACGCAGTCTTCATGGGGCAGCAACATGGGCCACATGCGGCGTAGTGTAATGACGGGGAACGGGTGATCTGTTCAGGGAGACATGGAATGAAACGTGTGGGTATTTTGCTGGTCATGGGATGGCTGGGGGTTGTTGGCCCGGTGAGTTCTGCCGGGGCGCAGATGTTTTCCGGCCATGTGCAGCAGATCAGTGATGTGCGGGACCGGAACGGGTCTTACGTGGGGAGCATCGACGGGGACGGAACCCTGCGGGACCGTAATGGTTCTTCCATTGGCAGCCTTGAGCAGGATGGCCTCATCCGTGACCGGAACGGTGCGTCTTTCGGCAGTATGGAGGATGATGGAACCGTGCGTGACCGGAATGGCTCGTCTGTCGGCAGTCTGGATGATGATGGAACCGTGCGGGACCGGAACGGGTCTTACGTGGGGAGTATCGACAGGGACGGTACCCTGCGTGACCGTAATGGTTCGTCCGTTGGTAGTATTGATAAGGATCGTCTGGGGGAACAGCTCTCCAGGGAAGACCGGACGACGGGTGCTCTGATCCTGCTGCACCGTCTGCCCCGGTAAGCCGTGTCACACCATCAGCAGGCCAGCCCTGCATGAAGTGCACTTGTTGTCCGGTTGGCAAACTTTCACCGTGAAGACGGGGCGGTGACGCCCCTCTCCAACAGGGGATAACAGACCCTGTCCCGGCAGGGTCTTCATAATGAAAGGCTGGAAACATGCCGACAACAGCATCTCATGAGCACAAGGCACCTCATGCCAGCAGCTCTCTGCATGAGCTGGCCCGCAAGGCCATCCATACACCGAAGCTGCTGACAAAGGATGAGATCATCCGACTGGCAGATCATGTTCTGAAGAGTGGTGAGCACGCCACGGACGCAGAACGTGACATCGCCCGGAAGGCTCACCACAATCCCGAAGGGCTGGAAGCCTCCCACATCACGGCTCTGGGCAGACGGGCCGAACACGATCACCGGGGCTGACTGGTTCCATACGTGAAGACTGTCACGGGCCTGCCATTCCCTGAGGGAGGGCAGGCTTTTTTTGATGCTTTCAAGGGGCGCAGTCGAGGCCCCCGGCTGAGCCCCCGTAGTGCCTGCCTGACCGGCCTCAAAGAGGAGGTCAGCACGAAAGACACGCCCCAACGGACCGGTTCCCATCAGGCGTTGAAAGATGATCTTGTGAGAAGTCTGCCTTATGGCGGATGGGGTGGGATTCGAACCCACGGTACGCTTCCACGCACGCTGGTTTTCAAGACCAGTTCCTTAAACCGCTCGGACACCCATCCGTTCTGCCTTCCCATGGAGAAGGCAGGCACGGCCCCTGATACTGATTCACCCGTTGGGCGTCAAGCTGTGAAGCTGCGCCCGTTTCAAAAGGATGGGGCCAGACATTACTCTCCATCTTCTCTCAGTGTTGCGAATTTCGCCTTCATGGTCGCATTCCCCCGTGTGAGCCGCTTGATCGTGACGTCCTGCGCCTTGTCGTTGGCCAGACGCAGGTTGTTGTCTGACTTCAGGAGATTGTCCTTGATCTTCTGAAGATGGGAGATGGATTTGTCTATCTCTTCAACGGCTGTGTTGAACTGTTTGTGTGCGAGGTCATAGTTGCGGGCGAAGCCGGTCTTGAACGTCTCCAGCTTCTCCTCAAAGTTGGTCACGTCGATATTCTGCTGGCGTGTCAGTTCCAGCTCCCGCTTGTAGGTCAGCGCATTGGTGGAGGCATTGCGGAGCAGGGAGATGATCTGAAGGAAGAACTGCGGGCGGATGACGTACATCTTCGGGTAGCGGTGGGACACGTCCACGATGCCCGTATTGTACAGTTCGCTCTCGGGTTCCAGCAGGGAGACAAGCACGGCATATTCGCATTTCTTCTCCGTGCGGTCCTTGTCCAGTTCTTTCAGGAAGTCTTCATTCTTCTTTTTGGTGGCGGTGCTGTCAGCCTCGTTCTTCATCTCGAACATGATGGAGATGATTTCCGTTCCGCCTTCATCCGCATCCCGGAAGATGTAGTCCCCCTTGCTGCCGGAGCGGGCGTCATTGTCCTTCTCGAAATAGGCCCGTGGGAAAGCCATCGCCCGTGCCCGGTTGAACTCCACCTCGCAATGCTGCTCCAGCGTCTCACCGACCATCTTGGTAGAGAGGCGGGCCTTCATGTCTTTCAGCCGTTCGATGTGGTCATCACGGTCCTTCAGCTGAAGTTCGTAATGCTCCTTCAGCTGGGAGGCGGCGAGGGTATTTTTCAGTTCCATCTCTTTCAGTGTGTTTTGCAGGGTGTCCCGCTCCTTCTGGACAGCCTCAACCGCTTTCGTGACGGCCAGTTCCTTTTCCGCCGTACCGGCAGCCAGTCGGGCCTGAAGCTGATGGATCTCCGTCTCCCTGGCCTGCACGGCTTCCTGCAGCTGGGCTTTCCTTTCAGCTTCAGCAAGACGGGTGGCCGTCTGCTGGTCCGTTTCGTGTCGTTCAATCTGACTTTTCAGGGCCTGTATTTCAGCATCACGGGCATGGAGGGCCTGATGCATTTCCTGCTCATGGGCAAATTTTGCCCGTTCTGCGGCAAGCTGCTCTTCCCGTGCCGCCGCTTCCAGTTTTTCCTGTACCTGCCGGGCAAACTCCTTGTCCCGCACCTGTTTGACGATGTCGGCATAGCCTGCATTGTCGAGTGAAAATGATTTATGGCAGTGGGGGCAGGTGATGTCGTGTGTGGCCATGATGGAAACTCTTTCAGGATTGTGGAAGGTAGTTGGGAGACAGTTTTCTGATAGTTGGAGAGAAGGGAAGCAGGCCGGCTCATTACGGAGTGGCCTTGCTTGATCCCCGCAAGGGCGGGGAACACATTTTTAATGGAACCAATAAGGTGATCGGCTATCGGTTCATCCCCGCAAGGGCGAGGATTGGATTGTTTGTAATCTAATTTTGCTGGATGACAAGAGATTCCTTATAAATTGATCAGCTATCTTGTTATTTTATGGATAAAAGGAGGCAGGTGGAAACGGCAGGGTAAAAAAAGTGAGCTGAGGGCAGTTATCCTGCCTTCTGCCGAGACGGGAAAAGCTTGACGGAACTCCAGAGAGGCCGTAAAGGCGTAGGAAGTTTACGGACACGTCACTCCGCGAGGGTTCGCGCAGTGGCGCGTTTGTCATGGAATTAAGGATAGCCCGTGTTCGAGCAGCTCTCTGGCAGAATGTCGAAAGTTTTCGAAGGTCTTTCCCGCGGGGAGAGGCTTTCGGAGGGTGACGTCACCGAGGCCATGCGCGAGGTCCGTCTGGCCATGCTGGAGGCCGACGTGGCCCTGCCGGTGGTGCGTAGCTTCGTCAGCAAGGTGAAGGAACGTGCTGTCGGCGGTGAGGTGCTGGATGGCGTCTCGCCCGGTCAGGCCGTGGCGAAGATCGTCAATGATGCGCTGATCGAGGCTCTGGGTGGTGCTGGTGCGGTGCCGCTGAACCTGTCGGCTCCGGCTCCAATTCCTTATCTTCTGGTCGGCCTTCAGGGGGCGGGCAAGACCACGACTGCCGGCAAGCTGGCCCTCCGTCTCGCCAGCCGTGAGCGGAAGAAGGTGCTGCTCGCCAGTCTGGACGTGCAGCGTCCGGCGGCCCAGCTCCAGCTCCAGCAGATCGCCGAGCAGGTGGGCGGACGCACGAACGGGCTGGTCACCTCCCTGCCGATCGAACAGGGGCAGGGGCCTGTCGAGATCGCCCGCCGTGCGCTGGATGCAGGGCGCCGTGAAGGCTTCGACATCGTCATTCTCGACACCGCAGGGCGTCTGGCCATTGACGAGGCCCTGATGGATGAGGTCCGTCAGGTTCGTGACGTGGCGAAGCCTGTGGAGACGCTGCTGGTTGTCGATGCCATGACCGGGCAGGACGCCGTCAATACCGCACAGTCCTTCAAGGACCAGATCGGCCTGACCGGCGTCATCATGAGCCGCATGGATGGTGATGCCCGTGGTGGTGCCGCCCTCTCCATGAAGGCCGTGACAGGAGAGCCCATCAAGTTCACCGGGTCCGGTGAGAAGATGGAGGCTCTCGAAGAGTTTCATCCCGAGCGTGTTGCCGGGCGCATTCTGGGGCTGGGCGATGTCGCCGGGCTGGTGGAAAAGGCGTCCGAGCAGCTCGATCAGGAAGAAGGTGAGCGTGTTGCCAAGCGGATGCTCGCCGGCAAGTTTGATCTGAATGACTATGTCTCGCAGATCAATCAGATCAATCGCCTTGGCTCCATTTCCGGCATTCTTGGTATGCTGCCGGGCATGGGCAAGCTGAAGGATAAGCTGGCGGGGAAGGATCTGGACACGTCCATCTTCAACCGTCACAAGGCGATCATTTCCTCCATGACAGCGCAGGAGCGCAGCGCACCGGAGATCATCAAGGCGTCACGCAAGAAGCGTATCGCCCTTGGGTCCGGCACGAGCGTTCCGGAGGTCAACCGGCTGCTCAAGCAGTTCAGTGAGATGTCCACCATGATGAAGCGGCTCAACAAGATGGGCGGCCTGTCTGGTCTGATGCGTGGCATGGGGGGTGCCGGTGGTCTGGGCGATATGTTCAAGGGGATGGGAGGTCCGGGAGGCCGTCCACCTTTTGGCTGAGTGTCCTCTTGGCTGTCTGTCTTTTTGTAATGTTCTGATGATGCAGGAGTTGTTATGAGCCTGAAGATCCGTCTGTCCCGCGCAGGTGCGAAGAAGCGTCCGTACTACCACATTGTGGTTGCCGACAGCCGCAGCCCGCGCGATGGCCGTTTTGTTGAGAAGGTGGGTGCCTACAACCCGATGCTGCCGTCCGACCACGCCGACCGCGTGCGCCTGAATGACGAGCGCATCAAGCACTGGCTGGAGCAGGGTGCCCAGGCAACCGACCGTGTGGCCCGTTTCCTCGGCCATGCCGGTCTGGCACCGAAGCCGGCCTTCCGTGAGCAGCCCAAGAAGTCTGCTCCGAAGAAGAAGGCCCAGGAGCGTGCTGCCAAGGCTGCTGAAGCCGCCAAGGCAGCCGAGGCCTGATCAGGCCTGAGCGGGAGATTTCTTCTTGTCACACCGTCCTTCACATCAGGATGTTCTGGTCGCCACGATAGGGCGTCCGCATGGCGTGCGGGGGCTCGTGCGCCTGCACCCGGCAACGGAGCATCCCGAGACGCTCGAGGAACTCGGGCCTCTTCATGATGAGACGGGCAGCGTGTGGCAGATACGCTGGAAGGCACCGGGCATTGCTGCCGTCCTGGGACAGGACGGACAGCCCCTGCCGGACCGGACGGCGGCAGAAAAGCTGGTGAACCGTAAGCTCTATGTTGCCCGTGAGGCTCTGCCGGAGGTGGAAGAGGACGAGTTCTATCATATCGACCTGATCGGTATGGAAGCCGTCCTTGCTTCCGGGGAGACTGTGGGGCGTGTTGTCAGTGTCCATGACTATGGGGCTGGCACCAGTCTGGAGCTGGAAGCGGGGCAGCTGATTCCTTTCACCATGGCCTGCGTGCCGGAGGTGGACATGAAGGCGAAACGCCTCGTGGTCGTCCCGCCGGAAGCTGTGGAAGTGGAAGGGGATCTGGCTGGTGAGGTGGAAGTCCGCTCATGACATGGCAGGCTGACATCCTGACCCTCTTCCCGGAGATGTTCCCCGGTCCGCTGGGTTGCTCCCTTGCGGGGCGTGCCCTGGAGCGGAACCTGTGGGCCTGTAGAACGCATGACCTCCGTCCGTTCGGGCGGGGTGTGCACAAGGCCCTGGATGATGCGCCATTTGGCGGGGGCGCAGGGATGGTCATGCGGCCGGACGTGCTGGATGACGCCCTGACCAGCGTGAGGCAGACAGATGATGGCCGCCCGGTGATCTATCCGACACCACGGGGCCATCGTCTGGAGCAGAAGGACATTGCACGGTACGTTCAGGGAGAGGGCGTCGTCATTCTCTGTGGACGGTTTGAAGGGGTTGATGAGCGGGTGCTGGAGAAACATGCGGTCGAACAGGTCTGCATGGGGGATTTTGTCCTCTCCGGGGGAGAAATACCGGCACTGGCACTCCTTGATGGCTGTGTGAGACTTCTGCCGGGTGTGATGGGGTCAGCCCTGAGCGGGGAGGAGGAAAGCTTCTCTGCCGGACTGCTGGAATACCCCCAGTACACGCGGCCTGCCACATGGGAGGGGAGGGATGTCCCGCCCGTCCTGCTTTCTGGCAATCATGGGGAGATCGCCCGCTGGCGAGATGAGAAATCCATCGCTGTGACCCGTACACGTCGCCCGGACCTCTGGGCCATGTATGAACAGCAGCAACAGAGTTGAGTTTTTTTCGGGAGTTTGAAGCATGAACATCATTCAGCAGTACGAGGCGCGCGAAATGGAGCGTCTTTCCGCCATTCGCAGCGTTCCTGAATTCGCCGCCGGTGATACCGTGCGTGTTGGCGTGCGCGTTGTTGAAGGTACACGCGAACGTGTACAGGTCTTCGAGGGTG
Source organism: Parasaccharibacter apium (assembly GCF_002917995.1). Taxonomy (NCBI): domain Bacteria; kingdom Pseudomonadati; phylum Pseudomonadota; class Alphaproteobacteria; order Acetobacterales; family Acetobacteraceae; genus Parasaccharibacter; species Parasaccharibacter apium. The sequence continues at coordinate 72,538 of NZ_LMYH01000001.1, read as the reverse complement.
TGGTGATTGCCCGCTCAAACCGTGGTCTGGGCAGCAGCTTCACGGTGCGCAAGGTCTCCAACGGTGAGGGTGTGGAGCGTGTTTTCCCGCTTTTCTCCCCGACGATTGCTGATATTACGGTTGTTCGCCGTGGTAAGGTCCGTCGTGCGAAGCTATACTACCTCCGTGGCCGCTCCGGTAAGTCCGCCCGTATTGCCGAGCGTCCGCGTGATGTCAAAAAGGAGGGCTGATTTTCAGCTCTCATAAGGAGATGAGAGAGAATGCAGAATCCGGTTACCCCTAGAACTTTGTATGACAAGATCTGGGACGATCATGTGGTGAAAGCCCTTGAGGACGGAACGAGCCTTCTCTACATCGACCGCCACCTCCTCCATGAGGTGACCAGCCCGCAGGCCTTCGAGAGTCTGCGGGCCGCAGGGCGCCCGGTGCGGCGTCCTGATGCCACGATGGCCGTGGCAGACCACAACGTCCCGACCTCCGACCGCTCCCAGCCGGTGGAAGACCCGCAGAGCCGCCTCCAGATCGAAACGCTGGAAGCGAACGTCAAGGAGTTCGGCGTTCCCTATTTCCCATTGCGGTCCCGCCAGCAGGGCATCGTGCATGTTGTCGGACCGGAGCAGGGCGTCTCCCTGCCGGGCATGACGATCGTCTGTGGAGACAGTCATACTTCCACGCATGGGGCCTTTGGCTCGCTGGCGTTCGGCATTGGCACGTCCGAGGTGGAACATGTCCTGGCCACCCAGACCCTGCTCCAGAAGCGCAGCAAGAACATGCGCGTGCGAGTCGAGGGTGAGATTGCTCCCGGCGTGACAGCCAAGGACATCATGCTCAGCATCATCGGCCGTATCGGTACGGCAGGCGGCACCGGTCATGTGATCGAGTTTGCCGGCTCGGCCATTCGCAAGCTGGACATGGCCGGACGCATGACGCTCTGCAACATGTCCATCGAGGCTGGCGCCCGTGCCGGTATGGTGGCCCCGGATGAGACGACGTTTGAGTATGTCAGGGGGCGTCCTTTTGCGCCGCAGGGTGAGGCTTTCGAGCAGGCCGTGGCGTACTGGAAGACCCTCGCCACGGATGAAGGTGCCCATTTTGATGAGGAAGTGGTGCTGGATGCTGCCGAGATCAGCCCGTCCGTCACATGGGGCACCAGCCCCGAGGATGTCCTGCCCATTACCGGCACCGTGCCTCGTCCCGAAGATTTTGCCGACCCGGCCAAGGCCGAGCGCATCCGCCGCACACTGGCCTATATGGGGCTGGAAGCGGGTCAGAAGATTGCCGGTACGCCGGTGGATGTCGTTTTCATCGGGTCCTGCACGAACAGCCGCATTGAGGACCTCCGGGCTGCTGCGGCCGTGCTGAAAGGCCGCAAGGTGGCAGACGGCGTACGGGCCATGGTCGTGCCGGGTTCCGGTCTGGTCCGTCATGCGGCGGAGCAGGAAGGGCTGGACAGGATTTTCCGTGATGCCGGTTTTGAATGGCGTGAGGCGGGCTGCTCCATGTGTCTGGGCATGAATCCCGACAGGTTGAGTGCCGGGCAGCGTTCTGCTTCCACTTCCAACCGTAATTTTGAGGGGCGTCAGGGGCCGGATGGCCGCACCCATCTCTGTTCTCCGACAATGGCTGCTGCGGCTGCCGTGACGGGGACACTGTGCGATGCACGGGACCTGCTGGAGCCGACAATGGCAGAAGGAGCCGCCTGATCATGGAAAAATTCACCCGTCTGACAAGCGTTGCTGCCGCCCTGCCACAGGAGAACGTGGATACGGACCAGATCATCCCGGCCCGTTTCCTCAAGACCATCCGCCGAACAGGCCTGGGCGAGCATCTTTTTGCAGGCCAGCGTTACGATGCTGATGGCCGGGAAAATCCGGACTTCGTGCTCAACAAGCCGGCCTATCGCAAGGCCGGCATCCTGATCACGCTGGATAATCTTGGCTGCGGGTCATCCCGTGAGCACGCCCCCTGGGCCTTGCTGGATTTCGGCATACGCTGCGTGATCGCTCCCAGCTTTGCGGACATTTTTTACAACAACTGTTTCAAGAACGGCATCCTGCCGATCCGTCTTCCCCGTGAGCAGTGTCTTGCCCTGATGGAGGATGCCAGCCACGGCGAGAATGCCCGCCTGACGGTTGATCTGGAAAAGCAGGAAATCCATCGCCCGGATGGTGAGGTCGTGTCTTTCGAGATGGACCCGTTCCGTCGCCAGGTTCTTCTGGAAGGGCTGGATGATGTGGCCCAGACACTGAAGAACCATGAGCAGGCCATCCGTGAGTTCGAGGCCCGTCCATCCCGTGCCTGGGTGCCGTCCACGAAACAGCCGGGTCGCCCGCAGAGTGTCATTGGTAGCAAGGGAGAGCAGGCATGAGCGCAAGACAGAAAATCCTGCTGCTGCCGGGTGACGGCATCGGCCCGGAGATCATGGAGCAGGCCGTCAGGATCATCGACTGGCTGAAGGCCGAACGTGGCTTCGATGTTGACCTGTCGGAAGACCTCGTCGGTGGGGCCTCATTGGCGAAGCATGATGTGCCCATCCGGGATGAGGTGATCGCCAAGGCCAAGGCTGCTGATGCCGTACTGTTCGGCTCTGTCGGTGATCCTGCGTGGAAGGACGTGCCGTTTGACCGTCGGCCGGAGGTGGCCATCCTGCGCCTCCGCAAGGAGCTGAACCTGTACGCCAACCTGCGTCCGGCCAAGCTGTTCGACCCGCTGCTTTCCGCCTCTGCGCTGAAGCCGGACGTCGTGCGTGGGCTGGACCTGATGATCGTACGGGAGACGGTCGGTGGCGTCTATTTCGGGGAGCCTCGTGGAATCGAGACCCTGCCGGATGGCACGAAGCGTGGCGTGAATACGGAAGTCTATACGACCGCCGAGATCGAACGTGTGGCCCGTGTGGCTTTCGACCTCGCCCGTCTGCGCAGTGGCCGTGTCTGCTCCGTGGAGAAAGGCAACGTCATGGAGAGCGGCCTGCTCTGGCGTGAGGTGGTCACGGACCTGCACAAGCGTGAGTATTCCGATGTGACGCTGACGCACATGCTGGCGGATAACTGCGCCATGCAGCTCGTGCGTGATCCTCGCCAGTTTGACGTGATGGTCACGGGCAACCTCTTTGGCGATCTTCTGTCAGACCTCGCCTCCATGCTGACCGGGTCTCTGGGGATGCTGCCTTCTGCCACGCTGGGCACGCCGGAAGGGTCGGACAGGCAGGCCGCCCTGTATGAGCCGATTCATGGCAGTGCGCCGGATATTGCCGGGAAGGGCATTGCCAATCCGCTGGCGCAGATCCTGTCTCTGGCCATGATGTTGCGTTACTCGCTGGATCGTGGTGCGGATTCCGAGCTGATCGAGCAGGCCGTTTCCAACGTTCTGGCTTCCGGGCTGCGGACGGCGGACATCGCTGCTGCTGGTGAGAGCCGTGTCAGCACGGCGGAGATGGGAGAAGCCGTGCTGAAGGAACTTCAGAAACTCGCCTGATCTCCGGGTGATTGTGCTATGAACTGCCATGCGCCCGCCTGTGTCTCACGGGCGGGCGTTTTTTTGAGATGTAAGAGGAACGACATGTCACTCGCTGCCGAACGGATGGGGCGTATCCTGCCAAGCCAGACCATCGCCATCACGCAGAAGGCCAGAGCCCTGAAAGCAGAAGGGCGGGATGTCATCAGCCTGTCTGCTGGTGAGCCGGATTTTGATACGCCTGATTTCATCAAGAAGGCAGCGATCGAGGCCCTCCAGCGTGGCGAGACGAAATATACCGACGTTGCCGGCACGCCGGCTCTCCGCAAGGCCGTGGCAGAACGGCTGAATGCTGATTTCGGTCTGGATTACCGGCCGGAGGAAATCTGCGTGTCCACGGGGGGCAAGCAGGTCATCTATAATGCGATGGTGGCAACGCTGAATGCGGGGGACGAGGTTGTCATCCCCGCTCCGGCCTGGGTGTCCTACCCGGACATCGTGCAGCTGGCGGATGGCAAGCCGGTCATCGTGCCGACCACGCCCGAGACGGGCTTCCGCCTGACAGCCGAACAGCTCCGCAGGGCCATCACGCCCCGGACTCGCTGGCTGGTGCTGAATTCTCCCTGCAATCCGACAGGCAGTGCCTATTCCCGGGATGAGCTGAAGGCCCTGACGGATGTCCTGCTGGAGCATCCGCAGGTCTGGATTCTGACGGACGACATTTATGCGAAGCTGACCTATGAGGGGCGGGAAGCCTGCACGGTCGTGCAGGTGGAACCCCGCCTGCGGGAACGGACCCTGACGATGAATGGCGTCAGCAAGGCCTATGCCATGACGGGCTGGCGCATCGGCTTTTCTGCCGCCCCCGTATCCCTGACAAAGGAGCTGATCAAGCTGCAGGGGCAGAGTACAAGCAATGCCTGCTCCATCGCCCAGGCCGCCGCTCTGGCTGCCGTGTCCGGTCCGCAGGATTTCATTGGCGAGATGGTGGCTGTTTATCAGAAGCGGCGTGATCTCGTGGTGGATGCCCTTTCTGCGGTTCCGGGTCTTTCCTGTGCCCGGCCGGAAGGGGCTTTTTATGTGTTCGTGTCCGTACAGCAGCTTCTGGGCAGGCGCACGGCAGGCGGGCATGTGCTGGAAAGTGACGAAGATTTCGTCAAGGCCATGCTGGAGGAGGTCGGGGTGGCCGCCGTTCATGGCACGGCCTTCCTGCTGCCGGGTTATTTCCGGGTGTCCTACGCCACCAGCACGGAGCTTCTGGAAGAAGCCTGCCGCCGCATTGCCCGTTTCTGTGGAGGGCTGGCCTGATGTTCAGACCGTCCCGGCGTCTCGCCACATTGCCCACGCCAGCGACGATCGCCATGGCGGCCCGTGCCCGTGAACTGAAAGCGCAGGGCAAACCGGTCATTTCTCTGGCTCTGGGGCAGCCTGATTTTCCATCTCCTGCGGCGGCTCTTGATGGAGCCGTGGCGGAAGTGAAGGCTGGCCATACCGGCTATCCGCCCATTCCGGGGCAGAAGCCGTTGCTGGAGGCCGTTGCCGGGAAGTTCCGGCGGGATAACGGGCTGGACGTCTCGCTGGACCAGCTCATGGTCTGCAATGGTGGCAAGCAGGCCATTTTCAATGCGTTCATGGCCTCGCTTGATGATGGGGATGAGGTCATCGTTCCAGCACCATACTGGGTCAGCTATCCGCTCATTGCCCGGATGTTCGGTGGCGTGCCGGTGGAGATTGCCTGCCGGGAGGAAGACGGTTTCCGGCCCCAGGCCGAGGCCATCCGCAAGGCCATCACGCCTCGGACCCGCTGGCTCGTGCTGAATTTCCCCAACAATCCGACCGGTGCCATTCTGGAGCGGGACGATCTGGAGGCCATTGCCGCCGTCCTGCGGGAAGCTCCACATGTCATGGTAATGAGCGACGAGATTTATGAGCACCTGACCTTTGATGGCAGGCATCATCTCTCCCTGCTCAATGTCGCTCCGGACCTTGCCGACCGTATCCTCATCATCAATGGCATGAGCAAGGCTTATGCCATGACAGGCTGGCGGGTCGGGTTTGCCTGCGGCCCGGTGCCTCTCATCAGGGCGATGATCAAGGTGCAGGGCAATACGACATCAGGCATCTGCACGCTGGCACAGGGTGGTTCCGTGGCAGCCCTGAAAGAGGATATTGCCGGGGTTCAGGCCATGCGTGAGACCTACGAACGGCGGCGTGGGCTTGTGGTTGATGCCTTGCGGCGAATCGAGGGGCTGAGCTGTGCCCTGCCGCAGGGTGCTTTTTATGCCTATCCGGGGCTGTCTGCCCTGATCGGGCGGAAATCTGCCGGGGGGCGTCTGCTGAGTGATGACGTGGCCTTTGCGGAGGCCCTGCTGGAAGAGGCTCACGTGGCAACCGTGCCGGGTTCAGCCTTCGGCTATGGGCCGCATCTGCGCCTGTCCTTTGCGGCGTCTGACGAAGAACTGGAAGAAGCCTGCCGGCGGTTGGCAGGCTTCGTGCAGGGAATCACGGACTGACAGAGACGGGGGCCATGTCTGCTGCTGGCAAAGAATGGCCCCCCCCCTCCGTTTTCAGGGACGCTGGTTCCACTCATTCAGGAGGGTGATGACGGATTGCGGAGCCATCTGGCGGGCCGAACCGAGGGCGAGGGTGCCGTCAGGGTTCAGCAGGCGGCCCTGGGGTGTGAGGATCAGGACCGTCGGGACGGCCTTGATGGTCACGCCATACTGCTGGGCCAGCTCCATGTTGGTATCAAGATGCCCGACATTGACGGGGACGATCACGAAATGCTCGTCCAGCCACTGGCTGACGGAGGGAACGGCAAAGATGCCTGCAAGAAGGCGGCAGTCCGGGCACCAGTTCCCTCCGAAATCCAGAAGGACACGCCGGTTGGTTCTGGCGGCGGTCAGGAAGGCTTCATGAACCTGTCTGGCGGCCAGGTCAGCTGGCGGGTAAGGCTCATGGGCGGGAGTGATGGTGGTCATTCTGCTGATGTCTGGCAGGGGAGCGGGTGCTGTTGGGGCTGGGCTGGCACCCTGCGCAACACCGGAGGAGAGGAGAAGGCCCATACCGGCAAGAGCCAGGGCGGAGTGGTAAAAACGCATGATCTCTCCTGAGACAGTGGGTTTGTGAAGAATTCGTTCCCTATTGTTAGCGGCAAGGTAACAACAGGACGTTAAACAGAGGGTGGACGCCGAGCTTTTCTTGATAAGCCATGAGGTCATGAATTAGGGTAGAATCTTGGGTTTGATAAGGCGATGGTGTGCTTGTGGTGAGACGGAAACGGCCAATTTTTTATACTGCTTCCCGCAAGGAGGTTTCAGTCCTTTCGACATTGGGGCGGATGGTCGTTTTGCTTGGGCTTACCTGTGGCCTGCTGCTGGTGGTCAGGTTCTACCAGCCTGCAACCCGTCTCATGCAACATGCTGTCAGCACGGCATTGTGGCAGCGTCTTTATGGTCTGTTTCATGTCGAAACGGCCTTGGGGCGTGAGCAGCTGATCCTGATCGGAATCGTCCTTTCCTGTTTCCTGCTTGCCCTGCTGATACAGCTTCTGGCCCTGTGGCTCATGAATTGGGTCCGCCGCCGTTAGGAGCCTTTTAGTGGGGAACGGATGAAGGCGGCCGAAGCGACGCAGAGCCACGAGAGGATAAGTAGCGTCCCCCCTGTCGGAGCCAGCCGTGCCGGGAACAGGATCCCGAAGCCATGCAGCGTGACAGGGATGCTGAACAGGCTGGTCCCCAGTGCCAGCCCCGTGCAGCCGAAGGCGAGGCGTTGCGGGTGGAGGTAGCGGCTGGCCGGTGTCAGGGCACAGAGGGCGATGCCGTGCCAGAGGGCAATATCAGCAGCCATGTGCATCATGCTTCTGCCATTGGGGACAGGAAAGACCGTATCTGGCAGATGCGTGGCCGCAGCCTGACAGGCAACGGCCAGACTGGCATAGAGGGCTCCGAGACTGAACAGGCCTCTCAGCAGGAAGGCAGTTCGGGAAGAAATTGCCCTGTCATGATTCTGCATATTGATTATAACCCGGCTGAAAAGGAGATGCGGGCATTGTCTCAGCTGCCCGAGAGGATGAGAAGGGGGAACGTCGTATGAAATTTCGTTTTGTGGTTTGTGCAGGGCTGCTGTCTCTGGGGGGGTGTGGTCTCACGCCGCCTTCAGCTCCGCGGGTTCCGCCTTTGCCAAAGGGGCCTGTCACGCCCGTACCGAAGCTGGCTGCCGATGATGCCGTGCTGTTGCAGCAGATCAACCTGCGTGCTGCCTATATGAAGGCTGCGACCGATCTGGCTGCGTTGCATAGTGGTGATGAGCTCATCAAGGGGTTTGCGGCCCAACAGTCCAAGGATTACGACAAACTGCATGCTGATGCCCAGAAGGTGGCAACAGCCCATACGCTTTTATTGGTCGAGACGCAGTCTGGCATACAGCAGAAGCGTCTGGCCACGCTGGGCCGGTCATACGGGCGGCCTTTTGACAGGGCTCTGCTTTATGCGTTGACCCATGCTTCCACGGCACGGGAGAGGGCTGCGCTGGCACAGGCTAAAAAAAGTGGCAGCACGGCAGACATGAAAAGTCTGGCAGGAACAGCGCTGGACCTTCTAAACCGCAGCCAGGAACAGGGCCTGGGTCTGATTCGCCGGTGACGCACTTTGGCGTCATGGGGGCTGATGCGCCCTCCTGTAATATGGCAGAAATTTGTCATATTTTTGACGTTTTATTGATGGTGTGTTAAAGGGCTAGTATTGAGAGTAGAAGACCTATCCTGATATCTTTCTGTACAAATGCCGTACCGGTTCTTGTCTTCCTGAGAGCAGGTGATGCTCCTGATGTACAGGAAAAAGGAAGAGGTTTTTCTGTTGTGACATATCATCAGGATCGACGAACCAGGACATGCAGAACGATTCGCCTTTGACTGAGAATTCTCTTCGCAAGGCTCTGGAAAAAATGGGGGGCGGGCCAGCTGCCGTAGAGGCCGGAGATGGGGCACCGGGCCATGGTTACAGGGGGCATTCTGCGCCCCGTAGCCGATCTGCTCAGCAGGTGGGGCGCCGCCGTCGTTTTTCCGGGGATGATACGGTTGTTGTGGAGCATCAGTCACTGGGGCGCCCTACGCAGAAGAGGGCTGCGAATCGTGTGATGGCTGCCTCAGAGGCCGGGCAGGAGCAGGAAAGGCTGAAGCAGAGCCTGCAAAGGGAAAGGCGTCGGGTTCATGATGTAGAGGCTGAGCTTGCTACGTTGAACAAGCGGATTCAGGCCGTGAATACCCAGATGACACATCTGCGCCTCCAGGTGGAGGAAGGCAGGAAGGCTCTCCAGCAGCGTGATGAGAGCATCCTGCGCCTGCGGGCCGAGCTGCATCAGGCCCGGGAGCATCAGGCACGTCGTGCTGCCAGCCCGACCAGGGCAAAGTCAGCCGCCCCTGCGGAGGTGGATGACGAGGGCCAGAAACCTGTGCAATGGTGGGCGGACTGATCAACCATGCCATGATGACTGCACGTTCTTCTGCCATGGCTGGGTTTCCGGCAGCCGGAATGGGGGCAGCGATGGTCGACAGGATATGGCACGGGGGGGAATGGCAGACGGCACATCCCCTCAAGATCGTTCATGTTGGGGACTTTTTTTTCAGCCTGAAGAAAAAGGCGCCGACCCAGTTCAGTGTGGGGGGGAAGCTCTCCAATGGCCTGATACGGAATGGCCATCACGTCATCAATTTTCCTTACAGGGATGTTGCACGCTCCGGTGGCTGGTTTGGCAGCCGCAAGATGGGCCGCCATCATCTTTTCCGGGCGCTGAAGGAATTCGTGGCGTTCAGTGCGCCTGACATTCTTCTGTTGGGGCATGGGTACATGATTCCCCCTTTCGTCATTGAGGAGCTGCGTCAGCAGCAGCCCGGCATGACAGTGGTGCAGTGGAATGTTGATGCCCTGTTCGTGGAGAGCAATGCCAAAGACTTTGCGGCCCGGCATCAGGTGGTGGATGCCAGTTTCATCTCCACGGCGGGGCCGGTTGTCCGGCAGGTGGTAGGGGAGAAGGGGCATGTTGGGTATCTTCCCAACCCGGTGGATCGCAGTGTTGAACGGGGACAGGCTTTTGCGCTGTCATATCCGGAAGCGGATGTTTTCTATTCCTGCGGGAATCCAGCCCGGTTGCGGACCATCTGTGGACGGGACTGGAATATGGAGGAATTTTGCGAGACGCTGGAGGAGCGCCTGCCCCCGTCGGTGCGTTTTGCCTATGCGGGGGTCCGTCGGCAGCCTTATGTCAGTGGAGCTGCTTATTCCCTTTTGCTGGAGCAGACAGCGATGGGGCTGAATATCAGCCGCAGGGCAGATTATTATCTCTACAGTTCAGACCGTCTTGCACAGATGATCGGCAACGGCCAGCTTGTCTTCATGGAGCGGCAGACAGGTTTCGACCGTATCTTCTCTGATCAGGAGATGGCCTTCTTTAGCAGTCTTGATGAACTGGTGGAGCTTGTCAGCCAGTACCACAAGGCGCCGACCCTTCGTAAGGATGCCGCCCGGGCGGGATGGCAGCGCTATCATGCCCTTTTCAATGAGTGCGCCGTGGCCGATTATATCATCGGCCAGACGCTAGGCACTCTGCCGGAAGAAGCCCATGCGTGGCGTCATTTGACCAACCTGTGAGGGAGAGGATTCCGGTTTCAGGAACTTTGTGTGATCCTGAAATCGGAGAACAGGGCTGTCCATCCGGCCAGCTCTTCTTCTTTTGAGCAGGTGTCCGGTGTTTTTGTGTTGGCGAAGATCATGCGCTGATCGGCGGTGGTAGCATCACCGAAATTGACGAACATGACCTTGAAGTCCAGCGCAGGATAGCGGGCAGCCAAGGCCTCTACCAGAGCTGTGAAATTGGCAGTGGCTGTATGGGCAGGACGATGTTGTCCGCCATAAAGATGACCATCCCGCCAGCTGCGGATGAACAGCACACGCCGGGACTGCCGGCAGAGCGTGTCAATTTCCTGGATCATGCCATGGAAACGGTGCCGTAAAAGAGGCAGCTGCTCATGGAATTTTTCTACGCTGGCCGGTTCTTCTTCCGGCTTGTCCAAACAGTTATGGTAGGTGATCAGCGTGTCCCGGCAGCGCAGGGCCTTGTGATGGCCATAGAGGCAGTTGGTGGAAAGCAGCCCGGCAAAACTGTTCTGGAAGAGTGAGACCAGAGTGTGGAATGGCACAAGAAACTGGTCGAAAAGACCAGGGCCAGGGCGGCCGAAGTATCTGTTGAGGGCCTGATTGACTGTCTCATCCCCACCCAGAGAGATGATGCTGTCAAACTGCAGGCTTTCTCCGCCCGGTTCGGGAGAGGGGCGTGAAAGGGCTGCGGCGATTTCTTCACGGAACTCGAACATCTGCTCGTCGGTCCGCCAAGGGTGGCGGTAGAGCGGTTCATGGCGGATGGCATCATGGATGGCCTGGTTCCTCATGGCCAGCTCATGATTGCCGTGGCTGTGGGAGGGAAGGGTGTTCAACCCGCCTCTCAGATAGAAGAGCTGGCCACGTTCCGGGCTGAGGTGCTGTGCCAGGCCACCATAGCCTGCCCGGAGAAAACGCTGGGTGTGTTCAACATGCTCTTCCCCGTATTTCTCGAACCGGACATCCAGATACCCAACGTGGGACAGGGCCTTTGCGTGATAGCCAACGCAGAAGGCCTGATGCATGGGGGCAATGAAAGGATCCTCTGGCGTGCCGCTGCCGGAGGAAATGTCATTGTCGATCTCTATGGTGATTTCCGGCATGAAATTGATGTGGCCATAGCGTTCAATGGCTTCAATCCAGGGCAGCTCCCAGCCGAAGACGGTAGGGAAGCAGTCATCCTCCAGGATAAGGATCCAGTCGCACCGTTTTTCTTCCTTGAGGTACCAGAGGACACGGTTGCGGTTCCACGAGATGCCCTTGTTGCGCCCGGTGACACAGGGAACATTCAGCTCCTTCAGCATGTCGGGCGTACCATCGGTGGAGCCATCATCCGCAACGACAAATTCGAATGTCGTGCGGGTATGACGGCGGATGCTGGCGATGACCTCCTTCAGGATGTCCTTGCGGTTATAGGTAATGATGCCGATGCCCAGTTTCCCGGCCATGAAATGCCTCGCCAGTCTGTCATTGAGTGAAAGGGAAGATGAAACCTGCTGTACCGGGTACCGGGGCCCTAGGGAAAGGCCCTCAGCACATCCCCGAGCAGCCGCCGGAAATCTTCTGCGTATGGGCCATCCCATCCTGTCCATGGTTTGGGGAAGCCGGAGAAATGCACGGCAAAGGGATTGGCCAGCCCGTCATCGTAAATTTTCTTCCACTCTGCCGGGAGGGTCTCACTGGCCTCGACACAGCCCGGCCCCCAGCAGACATTCCAGTTCTGGTGGATGAAATGGACCTTGCCATAGAAGATGCGGTTGAGGATGTCCTGGTCGCTCATCCAGAACAGAGTGCTGCACAGGTGGCCACATTCCTCCGCCTGCGCCTGGCTGATCTCGGCCATGTTGAAGACAAGAACGCCATTCTGGAAGTAATTGTTCGAGTCCAGCACACCAAGGGCCCCGCAGTGATAGTCCACCAGCGGGGGGCCCCCAGCAATGGCCTGCGGCAGGCGGAAACCGTTGGTCTGGGCCGGGATGAGGAGCAGGTCCCGCGTTGCACCGATCTGCGCCGTGGCGGGGATGCTGTAATAAAGCAGGCTGGGGCAGGCCCGCAGCAGTATGTCATCGCTCAGATAGACAATGCGGGAAAAGTTGGCGAACAGGGTTGGCACAGCAAGGCTGTAGAATGTCGTGCGGTCTGTCGTGTCGAGATAGGCCGGATTGTATGTTTGCATCCATTCGGAGACATCCACGAAGTGGATCTGGGAGCGTCTGCCATCAAAAAGACGCCGGCCTGCTGTCATGGTTTCCTCCGGCAGGCCCTCATGCAGCATGTAGAGGGCAAGCCTCACTCCTGGCAGAAGGTTGTTGATCCCGGAGAGGATGGTAGCATACGCATTGGGTGCACTGTGCTCTGTCAGAGGCAAAGCGACAGGAATGAATTCTGCAGGTGGTGGAAGAACGGTTTGCATAAACAGGCCAGATTATTTAACAGACTCCTGTAGATAATAGGAGCATCCTGAAGGGTAGGCAACATGATGCTGGAAGGGCATGGGGTGGTAAAGGTGGCTTTTCATTATCTGGAGACAGCACATCAGGGTTGGCTGGCTGTCCGGCGCAAGGATCATGGAATCTGCCATGTCCGTTCCGACGAGATGACACGCCGGGATGAGGATGGTGAACCTCTTTATGTTCCCCTGCTGGCGATGACGCTCTCCGACCAGCCAGATTGCGTCTTTCTTGTCATGGGCCCGGAAGGTGGGGAGCCTCCGCTCCTCTGGATCAGGCATTTCTCTTACAGGGGGGCCGTGCTGCCCTTCCGCCGTGTCGATATCGTGGGGCATGAGGGGCGCATAGGACTGCGGAACCTCCTGCGGTCCAGCCTGTGCTGTACAGCCCAGCCCTGGAACAGCCAGGGAGGTGTCAATGAGTTTCTTGGGGACTGCAACCATCTGATGGGCTGGGAGCAGTTCCAGCTGCATGAGGTTGCGGCAACAGAGGAACTGCAACGCTTGGGCGAGGACATGGCTGCCCATTTCAGGATGTTCCCTTCAGCGGATGATCTGGAGCAGCTGATAGACACATATGAGGGGAGCCATCTGGTCTGGCTGCTGGATGCCATGATGCCGGTGGCGGCCTGGTCTGCTGTCCGTGAGGTGGGGCAGAGGCTGCTGGAGCGGCCTTCCCTGCGTGAGGCCCTGCTCCGTCAGGCGGGGAGCAGTCCGTGGAGGGATGGCTGGCAGTGTCTTGCCCGCTGGCTGGAGGACAGGGAGAGTTATCCTGCAGCCGAACGGGGCTGCCCGCTGGGGGATGACGTGCTGACATGGGGGCAGGCGGACGCACCGGCTGGCTTCATCCATGCAACCCTGCATGCGGCCCGGGCCAGCGTGAAGCCACGCAAGCGGGTCTGCATGATGTCCACGATCCGTAATGAAGGCATCTATGTTCTGGAATGGATCGCCTATCATCGGAGCATAGGGGTCGAGCATTTCTTCATTTACAGCAACGACAACAATGATCGCTCGGACCTGCTTCTGAAGGCCCTGCATGATGAGGGGGTCATCACCTTCATCGAGAATCCCGTCCAGCCAGGGATGTCTGCCCAGACGAAGGCTTACGGGCACGGGTTGAACGTGCTGCCGAACATTCTGGATTATGAGTGGTGCTTCATTCTGGATGGAGATGAGTTCATCACGCTGGCACCATCCTACCGGACGGTGGGTGAGTATCTTCAGGGCTTCTCCCGCTGGGAGAGTGATGCCATCGCCCTGAACTGGAAGTTCGTGGCTTCCGAGGTCAACCGGGATGGGCTGGCGGACCTGGTCAGGCCGTTGACACAGCGGAATCGTGACATTGTCTCCCGTGGTGGGATCGGTGAGGGCTGGCGGCTGGTCAAATCTGCCGTGCGGCCCGGTCGGGCCATACAGTCCCGGCCGCATCATCCGGTCTGGCTGCAGGCAGACAGATTCACATACAGGCTGTCAGATGGGTCCATTCACAGTTACCGCAATCCGCCACCCGGCATCGGGGCGGACCCTGCTTTTGCTGACGGCGGTCATTATGAAGATATTTACATCTCCCATTACTACTACAAGTCGATCATTGAATGGGTCTGGAAATATGCCCGGAATAGCGGGCTGGACGGTGCCATGTCCTTCGGTGTGGAGCGGTACGCCGACTATTGGGCCAATGCCTTCATCTGCCAGATGAATGACCCGCATGAGGGGCAGAATGAAAATGTCCTGAACCGTGCTGATGGACTGCTGGAAGAAATGGTGAAGCTGCGGAGCATCACCGCCATTGCACAGGCCGAGAACATCGTGCGCGAAACCTGGCAGGAGCGGCTCCTGGCCCTGCTGGACATGGTGGAGGAAGCTGACGTGGCCTCCCGCCTGAAGGAGGAGTGGCGTTATGTCCTTGATCCTCTGGCGGAGGAGCGGCTCGGCAGCATTCCGCTGCATCAGGTGTAACAGGGAAGGGCCCTCCAGGACTTGGAGGGCCCTTTGTTCATGGGGCGTGCAGGTGGCTGCCTGTCTGGTGCCAGTTACTGCACATGTTCGTGGAATTGCGCTGCACGCAGGTGGCTGCGGTTATAGTCCAGTTCGCTGTGATTCAGCTGAAGGCCGATCTCCATGGAGTAGGGGCTGATCTGCGGATTGTTGCCTGTCGGCACATCAATGAACCGCAGTGGCGTGCTGCTGTGGCTGACAGAGACGGTTGGAGGCAGCTTCACTGTTTCGGTAAAGACTTTTTTGTCCACGATGGCCCCATCCTGAAGGATGGCCACGAAATAGGGAACCGTCACACTGTCGCTGCTGGTGGCAGGGCCACGCTCCAGCTGGAGGTTCAGGCTGACACGAACACGGGTCATGGGCCGTTTCTGTGCATCCTGCGGGCCAGTACGGCAGTCTCCCTGAACACCCAGAATGTGGGTGGAGGTCAGGCGGTGGGCGGCATCAAGCCCTTTTCCATCATAAGTGATGCGGTCCGCCACCTGGCCGGGAACATCGAACCTGGGGCAGGCCGGAGCGAAGGTATGGGTGGTATCCGCCTCCTCGCACCCGCTGAGAAAACCAGCCAGCATGAGGGAGCCGAGGCCCGCTGCAAGGCGGGGAAAGATGCGGGATGAGGGGGAGAATGCAGGCATCGGACTCAGAAAACTCCACAAGAAAATGGCGCAGGACATTGCAGCAGACGGCAATACGGACGATATAGAGGCCCAGAATGGTGGTGCAGGATAGCCCATGACCTTGCATGGAGCACCACCGGACCGTTCAATATCGTATCGTTCATCGCCTGCCTGGGGAAGATTATGTCAGAACAGACGACGCCTGTAACCTCCAACTCTGCCGTCCCCGGAGCAGATTCGGCCACTGGCAAGCCGCCACTGAAGATTCTGCTGGCTGGACCACGCGGTTTCTGTGCCGGGGTGGATCGTGCCATTCGGGTGGTCGAGGAGGCTCTGCGCCGTTATGGGGCACCCGTCTATGTCCGCCATGAGATCGTGCATAATCGCACTGTCGTGGAAGGGCTGGAAGCCAAAGGTGCCATCTTTGTCGAGGAGCTGGATGAGGTGCCAGAGGATGGTCACGTCGTGTTTTCAGCCCACGGCGTGCCCAAATCCGTTCCGGCAGAGGCGCAGCGCCGCAATCTGCTGTACCTGGATGCGACATGCCCGCTTGTCTCCAAAGTGCATCGTGAGGCTGAGCGTCATTTCGCCGGGGGTGGCCCGGAGCAGCGCCATATCCTGATGATCGGTCATGCCGGGCATCCTGAGGTGGTCGGCACCATGGGGCAGCTGCCGCCAGGGGCTGTTACGCTGATCAATGATGCGAAAGAAGCGGCCGAGGTCCAGCCGAAGGACGTGGACCGTCTGGCCTTCATCACGCAGACGACCCTGTCCGTCGA
This sequence comes from Parasaccharibacter apium, assembly GCF_002917995.1. NCBI lineage: Bacteria > Pseudomonadati > Pseudomonadota > Alphaproteobacteria > Acetobacterales > Acetobacteraceae > Parasaccharibacter > Parasaccharibacter apium. The sequence continues at coordinate 56,583 of NZ_LMYH01000001.1, read as the reverse complement.
TGACACGGCAGAAATCGTGGACATCCTGCGGTCCCGTTTTCCCAACATCGTGGGGCCCCGCCGGGAGGACATCTGCTACGCCACGACAAACCGTCAGATGGCCGTGAAGGAACTGGCTGCGGAGTGTGATCTGGTCATCGTCATCGGCTCACCGAATTCTTCCAACTCGCAGCGTCTGCGGGAGGTGGCCGAGCGGTCTCTGGCCAAGCGGGCCCTGCTGGTGCCAAAGGTTTCCGACATGGACTGGAATGAGCTGGAGGGTGTCAGGACGCTGGGCATGAGTGCCGGTGCGTCCGCTCCGGAGAGCCTTGTGCAGGAAATGATAGAGCAGCTTTCTGCCCGTTATGACGTGACAATCGAGGAGCGTATCGTGAAGGAGGAAAACATCAATTTCCGCCTTCCCCATCCGCTTTCGGATGCGGTCTGATCGCTCATGGCGGTTTATACGGACCTCCAGGAAGGGGACTTGCGGGGCTTCCTGTCACTTTATGACATAGGGGAGCTTCGCTCTTTCACCGGGATTGCGGAAGGAATAGAGAACAGCAATTTTCTGGTGAAAACCACTCAGGGGCGCTTCATCCTGACGCTGTTTGAAAAACGCATGAAACCGGAGGAGCTCCCGTGGTTTCTTGGGCTGATGGCGCACCTGGCGGGAGAGGGGATAGCCTGTCCGCAGCCTGTCGTGGCGAAAGACGGGGTGGCTCTGCGCCAGCTGGCAGGTCGGCCTGCCATTCTGGTCAGTTTTCTGGAGGGGCAGTCTCTGGAGGTGGTAACCCCGCAGGCCTGTGAGCAGGTCGGGCGGAGTCTGGCACGTCTGCATGAAGCCGGGCTGGGTTACAGGGCCGAGAGGGCCAATGCTCTGGCACCGGAAGGTTGGGTTGAGCTGTTTTCCCGGTGTACGGATGGTGGTGATGAGGCGGTGAAAGCCCTGATGGCGGAGGTCCGCACAGCTCTTTCAGCGCTTGTGGCAGCGTGGCCGGAGGCCGGGTCCCTGCCTCGTGGGCAGATTCATGCTGACCTGTTCATGGATAATGTCTTTTTCCAGAATGGTCATCTCTCTGGCATCATTGATTTCTATTTCGCCTGTACGGACTTTCTTGCTTATGACCTGGCCATCTGTCTGAATGCCTGGTGTTTTGAGGACGAACGTCATTACCGGGAGGATAGGGCTGAGGCACTTTTGCGCGGGTATGAACAGGTTCGCCCGCTGAATGCTGCCGAACATCAGGCCCTGCCGATTCTGTGCCAGGGAGCGGCCATGCGGTTTCTGCTTACACGTCTGTATGATTGGGTGCACACGCCAGAGGGGGCTTTGGTAACCAAAAAAGACCCTTGGGCCTATCAGAGACGGCTGCATCATTTCCGGAAGGCAGACCATGTCTGACAGGGCGGAGAAAGGGGACGCAGCTCCCAGCACGCAGGTGGATATCTGGACGGATGGAGGCTGCAAGCCCAATCCTGGGCCAGGTGGCTGGGGTATCCTGTTCCGTTGTCAGGGTCATGAGCGCACCATGAAAGGCGGGGCGGTGGAAACGACCAACAACCGCATGGAGCTTACGGCGGCTGCCGTTGCTCTGGAAACGCTGACACGCCCCTGTGTGGTCAATCTTTACACGGACAGTGAGTATCTGCGGAATGGCATCACCCGGTGGCATACGGGCTGGGTACGGCGCAACTGGCGCAATGCATCGGGAGACCCTGTGGCCAACATGGATTTGTGGCGGCGTATCCTGGAGGCAGCCAAGCGGCATCAGGTGGACTGGCACTGGGTAAAAGGTCATTCCGGGCATGCAGAAAATGATCTGGTCGATCAGCTGGCGACTGAAGGGCGGGAAGAGTTGGAAGCCGGTTCTGCTGCCGGGGATTGACGGTATTCGGAAGATTCTTGCCGAGAAATCTTTTCTGGGGCTTTACCTGCCGGGGGAGATTGGCTAGACAGGCTCCAGCTGATCCCGAATAGCTCAGTTGGTAGAGCAAGCGACTGTTAATCGCTGGGTCGTAGGTTCGAGTCCTACTTCGGGAGCCAGCCTTTCATTCAGGTCCGGGCCGTATGGCTGCGGGCCTTTTCTGTATCCGGAGCGGATACGGGTGAAATTATTTTCTAATTTGCTGAAAAAAGGGGCTTTACCTGCCGGAGGAGATTGGCTAGATAGGCTCCAGCTGATCCCGAATAGCTCAGTTGGTAGAGCAAGCGACTGTTAATCGCTGGGTCGTAGGTTCGAGTCCTACTTCGGGAGCCAGCCTTTCATTCAGGTCCGGGCCGTATGGCTGCGGGCCTTTTTCATGCTTCCCATAAAATAAAACAGCATGTTGTGGTTCTGCCAGTTTCTGTCTTATCGTATGATAAGGGTGTGGAATAATGCATGATTGAAGGGCACGAACAGAGCATGACAGGCACCGTACAGACGCAGGGTTCGCAGAGCATCAATTATGCGACGGTGACATGGGACCAGCTGCATCGGGATGCCCGCCTTCTGGCCACGGAGCTGATGCGCAAATATCGTCCGTTTCGTGGCATTGTGGCCATCACGAGGGGAGGGCTGATTCCAGCGGCCATTCTGGGGCGGGAGCTGGGATGCCGTCTGATCGAGAGCGTGTCTGTCGTCAGTTATGCAGGTGAGGAAGGAACCCAGCAGGAACCAAAGCTGCTGAAAGCCCCGGAAGCCGCAGGTGATGGGGAAGGGTTCCTGATCGTGGATGATCTTGTGGATTCGGGGGTGACGGCCCGTTATGTGCGGGAGATGCTGCCCAAAGCTGTTTTTGCCTGTTTGTATGCCAAGCCGGATGGGCGGCCCTGTACCGATCATTTCGTGACAGAAGTGCCGCAGGATACGTGGGTTCTCTTTCCATGGGACATGGCGCCGCAGTTTGTTGCGCCGCTGAACCGCAGTCACAAGGCGTAATTTTTTGAAAAAACACTTTTTTCATGCAAGAAAGTCCCTTGCCTGTACGGTGAAGTCCCTTTAAGAAGGCATCACGTCGTCGGGGCGTGGCGCAGCCTGGTAGCGCGCCTGTTTTGGGTACAGGAGGCCCCCGGTTCGAGTCCGGGCGCCCCGACCACGTCATGCAGCAAGGCAGGAGCGCCCTTAGCTCAGCTGGATAGAGCAACAGCCTTCTAAGCTGTGGGTCGCTGGTTCGAATCCAGCAGGGCGCACCATTATGCCGCCTTGTAGTGTCGCTCCGTTGCAGAGTAGTCTCCCTGTAAAATATCCGTTGGGCTCATGTAGTTCTGGCCTGTCGCCTGCATGCAGGTGCGGGTGGTGGATGTGCGTTACATAGTAAAATCTGTCCATAATGTGCTTCTGGCTGCCCTGAAGAGGAAGCGGGACGTGATGGCGCGTAAGCATATTGTTATCTGGAGAAGAGATGGAGGTGCGAGGGAAGGTTGAAGCAGGGACGTGGTGGTCTATTATCATTATGTTTTTTTTATTTAGTACATTATTCTTTACTGTTTTTTGTTAACAAATTTCTTTCATGAAAGGGGATGTTTACATTTTTTCTGCCCTGTTATAACTTGCTTCATAACCTGATGTAATGAGGTGTTACCATGAGTGAGAATCGTTTGCAGCGTCTTTGGGTCATGGACTGGTTCGGTCATGTGATCGATCAGCCTTCAGAGGGTGGTCCACTGATCCGCGATTATCTTTCTCCGGGGGCTTATCCGGACACGTTTGTATTGTCTTCTTGGCCGCTGAAAACGCCGGCCCGTGTCATGTTCCGCCATACGTCGAGCGTTGCCCAGAACCTGCCGGATGCCCAGTTTGTGGCTGCAGGTGAGAATCTGGTCGCTCTTGAAGACCAGGATTCCGGCACGTTCTTCTCGATCAATCCGCGCAATAACGATACACACTGGAATTCTCCGGCTGTTTATGACTGGGAGCGCTTCATCCTTCTGACCAAGGAGATGCTGGATGGCTTTGCCGTCCTCCAGGATCGTTCTTATGGTGAGGTGCAGATGAGCGGGCATCCGGTTCCTGCTCTGGTATGGCCTTCCGTTGCTGAGAATATCGGCAATTTCGCCTGGCTGGGTGGGTTTGCATTCTCCATCACGCGCAATCTGGAGAATCTGGCCAAGATTGGTGCGACTGCGCCGGGTAAATCTGTGGATGTGACCCTGGTCAGCCCGCATGGTGATATTGCCAAGCTGTCCATTGTTCGTTCAGAGAAAGAACTGTAAGAAATTTCGTCCCATCCCTCCTGCGAGGGATGGGATTTTTTACGTTAGACAGAACTGTCATTTGCGAGCCAGAGAGTTTCAGGCGAAGAAATTTCAAGTGGATTTGATGCTGTTTTTGGGGAAATGAGTGATGTCCGGGGACGTTTTGCCTTACTCATTTGATAAAGTCTGGTTCATGGACTGTTTCGGGCACGTTTTGTGCTATACGCCGTATCGTAAGGTGCTGGCGCGGGTTCCGTTACAGGGTTCTTTTCTGAGTGGGTTCGTGTCAGGTCCCTGTCCTTTTCCTAATAATTTCATACCGCAGTGGCGTAATATTTTTAACAGCCTAGTTGAGTTGCCTCCGTTCAGGATATGCCCACAGGATGGGGGGCTGGTAGCCTTACATAATGAAAAGACAGGTCACTACCTCAGCATAAATCCGTCGAACAACAAGACCGCTTTTTCTCCGGTTATCGCCGACTGGGAGCTGTTCTGCCCTCTTCAGTACGATGTTTATGTGGGGCTGCTCGTTGTTACGGACCCCGGCATGGCCGAGATTTTCTGTGAAAATGACGAACGGGAGGTTTCGGGGCTTTATTTTCTGGGGCCGGGTGACAATAAGCCGTTTGTTGCCAGTTTTGATAGAAAACGCATTGGTTTTCTGGAGAACCTTTCTACATTTGCGAGAATAGGTCGCCTGAAAAAGGGAGAGACTGCAAAGTTTCTTTTCAGGGGATTTATATCCGGGAAAGAGTACACCATGCGCATCACGCGCCTTAAAGAGATAGCGTTCTGAGGGGCATCATGTTTGTTTCCCGCTACAATACTTATCTGGCCGTTATCGATCGTGAGATCGTACAGAAATTTTTATGCACCTATTACGAGGATGATGCCCCACCGGCTGCAACAGAAGACGATATTGAGGCTGCGGGGTTTGAGGTTCATCGGCAGGTTGTTACGCGCGTTGGATTTTACAGGAAGGGGCAGGGCTACCTTTCTGCCAGACCGGATCTGTCCAACGGGTACAGCAATGTCATGCAGGATCGTGAGACGTTTCGCCTGATTGATCCTTCAATCCTACCACCTCCTGTGCCGGAAATGCCAGAAGAAGCCCACATTGCTCACAAAATCCACCAGATTGGCATTTTCCCCAAAGAACCGGGCGTCTATCCGGAAGCATTCATAGAGAACAGAAATAACATTGTCGCCCTGAATCAGAATTATACATTCTATTTCTGGTCGGAAGGTGGCTATTATGACATCGAGGAATTCATACAGAAGCACTATGGTGAGGAAATACTGAAATATTACAGGGCTATAAGTCCTGATTATCTGGCTGCCAGAGCTGACTTTTTCCGCTACCTGTGCCTGTACGCCATCGGTGGCGTGTATCTCGATCTAAAAACCGCCATGTCATATCCTTTGGATTTGGTCGTGAGGCCGGAAGACCGGTTTCTGCTGTCATTCTGGTGCCATGGTGCCCGTCCGCATACGGAAATCGAGCACATCCCGTATGGCGAGTACGAACAGTATTACATCATCTGTGCCGCGGGTCATCCGCTGATGCGCCGTATCATACAGCAGGTCCTGTGCAGTATTGCCCTCTACAAACGTCCCATTCATGGGACAGGGGCTTATGGCATCCTGCGGGTTACAGGGCCTCTGCTTTATTCAATGATCGTGCATGAATACCGTGACCGCTATGAAGATATTGTGAGGCAGATTCACAGTTTCTCCAACGGGATCGAATATACCATCTTTGATGATAACATGGCCCATCATGAACATGTGGGGAAGGATACGCATTACAGCCGGAGGGAGTCGAACATCATCAACTCCGAGATGCTGATCTGATCCCTGTGTGACGATGTGATGTAGAGGAGATGGTGCCCGTGACGATGATTCAACCTGTGGGCCGTATTTCCAGAGGCCTGCGGATGCTGCTGGCCGGGATTGGCCTTTCTCTTTTATTTTGCGGTGGCGTGACGGGCGCCAGAGCCGATGATTACTCCCTGTCATCTCAGGACAGCATTTTCTTGAGTGATCTGGAGCATCGAACCTTCAACTGGTTCTGGGAGACGGCCAATCCCAGGAATGGTCTGGTGCCGGACCGTGCTCCCCTGCCACATGGGGCTGCCAGTATTGCCAGTGTAGGATTTGGTCTGACAGCTTATGGTATCGGGGTGGAACGGGGTTATATCACACGGCAGCAGGCCGTGGAGCGGACCCTCCTGACCTTGCGGTTTCTGGTGGCGTTGCCACAGGGTGATGAGGCCAAGGGTACGGCAGGAACCCACGGCTTCTTCTATCATTTTCTGGACCCGGAGACGGGGCTGCGGGTGGCAGACTGGTCGGAGCTATCCAGCATAGATACGGCACTGCTGATGGGCGGTGTTCTGTTTGCACAGTCCTATTATGACAGGTCCGACAGGCAGGAAGCTGAAATCCGGACACTGGCCGAGACATTATACGGTCGGGTGGACTGGCAGTGGATGACCGGTGGCAAAAGCCCTTGGCTGAGCATGGGGTGGATGCCGCCGGGTCATTTCCTGTCTTCACAGTGGACAGGATATAATGAAGGGCTGATGCTGTACCTGCTGGCTCTTGGGTCTCCGACACATGCCCTGCCTGCTGAAACATGGGACCGCTGGACGGAAACTCACAAGGGGCAGCAGGGGAGTTTTTATGGGCGTGACCTGCTCAATTTTGCTCCCCTGTTCGGGCATCAGTATAGTGAATGTTGGGTAGATTTCCGCAATATTCTGGATAAGGCAAGTCGGCAGCGTGGTTATAACTACTTCCAGAACAGCCAGAGAGCGGTCTACGCACAGCGAGAGTATGCCCGCCAGAATCCGGGACATTGGAAGGATTATGGTTCAGACATCTGGGGGTTGACGGCTTCGGATGGACCGGGGGATGCCTACAGGGATGTTGATGGTCAGCGGCGTCATTTTCTGGCGTACAGCGCCCGTGGGGCCGGACGGGATTATGTGTTGGATGACGGCACGATTGCGCCTACGGCAGCAGGTGGGTCTGTAGCTTTTGCGCCAGAAATTGCCTTGCCGGCACTTCAGGCCATGAAGGCCCGATACGGCAGTCGGGTTTATAACCAGTACGGTTTTCTTGATGCATTCAATCCCAGTTTTTCTGATGGGAAGGACGGTTTCTGGGTTGATGGTCAGCAGCTCGGGATTGACCAGGGGCCCATCCTGCTGATGACCGAAAACCTTCGTAGCGGGCTGGTCTGGAATGTCATGAAGAAGAACCCGTTCCTGCAAAGGGGACTTCAGCAGGCAGGATTTGAAAAACGTTAGTCCGCCCTGTCAGACGAGTTTTATGGACTCTTCCAGCAGGGAGGAGGCTGATAGTGGCCTGATCCCTGCTGAGGCCTGCTGTATGATGAAGGTTTCAAATCCAGCCCGTACAGCATGACGGGCTGAGGCCAGAACGCAGACATCCAGCGCCACGCCGCACAGAAAAACCCGTGTGACGCCAAGGCCGTTCAGCAGGTCTGTCAGGCCAGTGCTGCGTCCGCTATCGTCATGAAAAGCAGAGTTTGAGTCCGCATCGGTTGCTGTTCCTTTGCGGATGATATGGGTAATGCGTCGCTGGTCCAGCCCCCCTACCAGAGCAGCGCCGTCTGTCCCGGCAATGCAATGGGCAGGCCATGGGCCGTTCTGCTCTTTGAAGGAACAATGGCCCATGGGGTGCCAATCCTGGGAAGCGACGACGGCCCTGAAATTCAGATGGCTGAGGCCATTGATGGCGTGCAGAAGGTCATGCCCGCCGGGAACGGGGAGGGCGCCGCCGGGCATGAAGTCATTCTGCATGTCGATGATCAGCAGTGCATCTTGGGCGCTTATGCCATGAGGCAGCAGGATGTGGCTGTTCATGCTTTGCCAGAGGGTTTCATACGGGTGACCAGAAGCTGGTTGATGCGGAAACGTTCGACATCCACCACCTCAAAACGGAAACCGGCCACCTCGACACGGTCTGCCTTGCGGGCCATACGGCGCAGACGATGGGTGATGAAACCGGCAATGGTGTCAAATTCGGAATTGTCATGGAAGAGGGGGATATCCAGCTCCCGGATAACATCCAGAATGGGAGCGGCTCCGTCGATGAGCCATGAATCAGCATCACGGCGGACGATGGCCTGCTCTTCAAAAGGATTGGCCAGTCCATCCATCAGGGCACCCATGATGTCTTTGTACGTGATCAGTCCGACAACCAGCCCATATTCATTGAAGATGAGTGCAAAACCGGCGCCATGCGTATCAAATTGGGCCAGTGTCTCCCACAGGTTCAGCGTATCGGGCAGGGAGAGGACATCCCGGCGCATGTTGAATATCTGTTTGGGAGGGGCCTTCTGCGGGTCGGTCAGTGTGGTGGGTTCATCAACAACAGCGACCAACACATCTTCCGCACGGATGGAGCCGACAACCCTGTCCAGCGATCCATCGCAGAACGGGTAACGGGAATAGGGGCGGACCCGCACCTTGTCACGCTGGCTCTCCAGACTTTCATTGACATCCAGATAAACGATTTCGTCCCGAGGTGTCATTGCAGATGTCACGGAACGGTTTTGCAGGGCCATGACATTCTGGATCATCTGATGTTCCTGCTCCAGAAGAACGCCGGAGGCCGTGCCTGCGGCAAGAATGGCCCGGAGATCTTCTGGCGTGACGGCCTCTACCGTGGCCGTGGCCGGGATGCGCAGCAACCTCAGGATCAGGTCGGCAATATGGGAGAAAAGCCATACGGCTGGATAGAGGAGCTTGAGGATGAGGGCAGGGAACCAGCCTACGGCCAGAGCAATCCTGTCCGGTGCGTTCATGGCCGTGCGCTTTGGCAGAAGGTCAGCAAAGAGAACGAACAGCCCGGTGACAAGGATGAAGGAGCTGAAAGAGCCGACCTTGTCTGCCAGAGGCGCCGACAGGCCCAGATGGTGCAGGCCCTCGGCGAAAGGTTCACTCAGCAGGGCATCTCCCACCACACCGCCCAGAATACCGACGGCATTGAGGCAGATCTGTATGGCTGTCATGACCTGCCCGCTATTGCGTCGGAGGCGCAGAAAAGCGCGGGCCCTTTTGTCGCCTTCTTCAGCCAGGGCACGCATGCGGGTTTCCCGTGCTGCGGCGAATGAGATTTCAGACAGGGAGATGAGAATGGAGACACCGATGAGTACGACCGTAACGAGGAGGCCGACAATCAGCATGATGAAGGGATGATGACTGGATGATGTGGTGGGCATGCGTTCTCTCTATGGCCACCCCGCCAGGGCCAAGGCGGCAATTATCGGCGGCATGATAATGCAGTTGGGGCAGGTTTCAATTGCTTTGTGTGAGGAGGATGGAAAATAAATTTATCATGCCGGGTTAGTAACGTTCAAAAATCCTGTCTTTTCTGCAGGGGGCAGACCAATTTGAGGAAGCATCTTGGAAATTATTACGAAACCCTTTATAAGATCGAAGGTTTGATTCAATGAGGTTGTGATGAGTACCTTTCCAATAGTTGTTTCATTTGACAAAAAATATTTGATACCGGCTCTTGTCACAATCAAGTCCATACTTGACCATTGCTCAGATACCAGCAGGATCGAGTTTTTTGTTTTATATCGGAATCTCGATACGACACTCATACGGCTCACAGAACAGGTTGTTGCCTCTTTTGGAAGCGTCATATCATTCATTGACTGTTCGTCTTTCATGGAAAGTCTGAATTTTGCCAATAATGAAAATCGGCCACTGGAGACTTATGTTCCTTTATTCATCCCGACGATTTTCAAGGGATATGAGAAGGTTCTGAGCATTGATGTTGACATGCTGGTGCGGGATGATGTGTTGAAAATCATCAACGAGATCCCTCAGAATAAAAAATTGGGAGGGGTTCGCTGTCTGATCCGTAATCATAGAAAATATGAAGATTTTGGAGATTTCAATAAATTCAGCCGTAACATGCTGGGAATAAACAACCCTTATTTTTATGTGAATAGCGGTCTCATTCTTTTCAATATGGACGCCATAACAGATGCAGATGCAGCTTACTGCATAGAGTGCATCAAGAAGAAATGGCTTTTTTATGATGAGTCAATACTCAATCATGTCTTTAAAGATTCTCTTCATCATTTCAGCCAGAGCTGGAACCTGTATGCAGAATATCTTCATACAAATTATCTTGAGTTTGAATATAGTATGCAGGAGCAGGTGAAGAAGGCGCAGGAGGATGCGTCAATTATCCATTATGTCGCTGATACCAAGCCCTGGGATCATCCGGCTCCTGACACGACTGATAAATATAGGCTGGAATATCGTGCCCTGGTGGCGGCGGTGAAGGATGAAATCAGGAATATCTTGCCCAGGACCATCTGTGGCGTCATGTGGAACAGGGTCGACAGAGCCTGACGGATGAATCCGGGGCTTATGTGAAGGGGAAAATTGGGGCGGTCCGGTCCGCAGGTATCTGTCAGTGTCCCGCCCCTCAGGGGTGGCGGGACACGGTTTTATTCAGGGCTGGCAGCCCAGCGTATCCATGTATTCTTTCATCCGTTCTACTTTCTCTTCTGAAGAGAAGCCCCAGAAATGAATGAGGCCAAGGCGCCTGTCATGCGTGGGGCCCTGATAGGCGGTGAATGACGTCAGGGCATTGGAATTGACCCCGTTCGTCTTGATGGCCAGATAGTTATAGGCCTCCTGGTCGGCCCAGCCATTGAATGAGCGCCCGAATTTGAAGACCAGATTGGTAACCAGATGGCGGATCTCATTGATGAAACGGCGGATTGTATCACTTTCCGTATTGGGGAAAAGGATTGTTCCCCCGTTGATGCCTGGTGTGAAGCGCCCCGGAATATCATCCATCGAGAACAGGGAGGATCCCACTGGAATGTGGGATTGTATCGGATGGAACTCTTCAGCCGGCGAACATATCTTGCCGCTTGAAAGACCACGGATCAGCAGGGGTTCCAGAGGATTGTCTATGATGATGTCCGGGTCCAGATACAGGAGCGGCTGATAACCTGCAAAAGTTTCCTTGTCCGTTATTTCGTATTTGGAGCAGACAAAGGAAAGGAAGTCCTGTGGGTACAGGTTGTGAATGATGAGGTTATCCGTATACTCTTTTTTCCCTTCAAAAAGATTGTCTATGTAGGCTTGGTCCTTGTCTGTCATGAGGATGATCGGCCCGGTGAATTTCCCCATTTTCCGCAGTGAGACAACGCACATCTTGCATTGCTGCATGACGGATTCTTTATTGTAAGCCGTGATATAGACGGCAGGATTGTAGAAATAGAGCGTTTCACGCTTCCATCCGTCAAAATAGAGCGTGATGTTGTATTTGTTCCAGTATCTGAAAAGCTGATACCGCATGTCGACATCAAAATGGTTGATCTTCAGTTTGAAGACGTCAACGGCTTCGATGTCTTTCCCATCAATGATTGTCTGTGTTTTGGGAATGACCCACCTGTTGGTGAGGAGGTGCCTCAGTATGTCAATTTCTCTCTGCGAAAGCAGCAGGAAGCCTTCCCAGAAGGAGGGATGTTCCCTGGAAAAAGAAAGTGTATGACAGTCAAAGCACAGGAAAAGCCCGTTCTTGTCCCGCAGGTTCCAGACACGGACGTCAGAATTGAAGGTTATTTCGATATCATCGACATGATAGGGGGCAATCTCTTCGCCCTGTGGGATGAATGTATAATTTGCGCCGATATCATCTTCGTGAAGTTCAAGAGCGAAAGCGTCGGTAGGGAAGTGGTCCTCCAGTTTGGAGCAATAAAGGGCTTTACTTGTGGCATCCTGTCGAACGATCTGGAAATCCCATGTTAGAAAATACCTTTTTTCACCCACTGTGTTAACCTCCGGAAACTCTTGGCGAAATTCCGTATAGAAGGGACCTGTAGGAAAGTCTATCCATTTGATGTTATTTTAAATAAGTATTAGGCATAAATCATAAATAAGAAAATAACTTTTTCTTGAGTAAATAAAATACAAGAAATTGTCATGTAAGGCATTTTTCGCAATTTGATGAAAATGAAATAGATTTATAATAAAATAATTAATAGTTTAATAAAAATTTTAACTTTTTTCACTTCATATTTCACCATTGTGGCAGGCTTTATTTTTATTGTACTTTGCAAGCCTGCCACTTGATGTCTGCTTCAGTCTGTCTCGGCCAGCCCGACCATGCCGCGCCACCCCATTTCATCAAGCGTGCGAATGTTCAGCTCGTGGGCTTTTTTGGCTTTGGAGCCAGCTTTTTCTCCCAGTACGACCAGTGTCGTGCGACGGGAGACGCTGTCTGTCACCTGTGCGCCCAGACGTTCGGCAATGGCCTTGGCTTCGGCTCGGGACATGGTGGTGAGAGACCCCGTGAACACCATGACCTGACCAGCCAGAGGCGCTGGACCCTCGTCATCAGCATCAGGACCGGTCTCCTCGCTGATGGTCAGGGAGGGGGTGAGATCATCCAGCGCAGCCCGGTTATGTTCCTCATCAAAGAAGGCGGCAACTTCTTCAGCAATGGCAGGGCCGATGCCCATGATGGCACTCAGGACGGTCCGTTCTTCGCTTTCGGGCCTGATGGCTGCCAGCATCGCCGTATGCCAGACGGGAAAGCTCTGGTAGTGGCGGGCCAGAAGCTGGGCATTGCGCTCGCCAATGCGCCGGATGCCGAGCGCGTAGATGAAGCGGGGGAGGCTGATGGTCCGGCGGTCCTCAATGGCCTGAAGCAGGTTGTCGACCGACTGTGCCCCCCAGCCTTCCAGTTTCTGGAGGCGGTCCCGATGCTCGTGCAGGCGGAAAATGTCTCCCGGCCGCTGGACAAGCCCGAGGTCATGAAAACTGCGGATGCTGCGCTCTCCCAGCCCGTCAATGTCAAACGCTTTGCGGGAGACGAAATGGATGAGCCTTTCGACCGTCTGGGCCGGGCAGGTCAGGCCCCCGGAGCAGCGGCGGACCGCTTCATCGCCGATGCGTTCGGCATGGGCGTGGCAGACGGGGCAGTGATCGGGAAAATGGAAGGGGGCGGCCCGGTCCTGCCGGTCTGCATCCACGACGCCCAGTACCTGCGGGATGACATCCCCGGCCCGCTGGATGCGCACGAGGTCGCCGGGGCGGACATCCAGACGGCGGATTTCATCTTCATTATGCAGGGTGGCCCGGGATACGATGACACCGCCGACATTGATGGGTTCCAGATGCGCCACGGGGGTGAGGGCACCAGTCCGCCCCACCTGAATTTCAATCTCATTCAGTCGGGTGATGGCCTGTTCCGCCGGGAACTTCCATGCAATGGCCCAACGAGGGGCACGGCCTACAAAACCAAGGCGTGTCTGAAGGTCTATGGCGTCAATCTTGAAGACGATGCCATCAATGTCATAATCAAGGTCAGGCCGTTCCCTGGCCAGGGTCTCCACATAGGCAGGCACGTCACTGGCATGGTTTATGGCCCGGGAGAGTGGATTGACAGTGAATCCCCATGTTTTCAGCTGGTCCAGCCAGTCCGAATGGGTCTTGACGGTTATGCCGGTATTGTAACCCAGCCCGTAGGCGAACAGCCCCAGAGGGCGGCGGGCTGTGACAGAGGCGTCCAGCTGGCGGAGCGACCCGGCTGCGGCATTGCGTGGATTGGCAAAGGGCTTTTCGCCCCGCTCTTCCTGCTGTCTGTTGAGAGCCAGGAAGTCGGCCCGGCTCATGAAGATTTCGCCCCGGATTTCCAGCAGGTCAGGAAAAGGAGCAGGCAGGGTCTGGGGAATGGAGCTGATGGTCCGCACGTTGGCGGTGACATCCTCACCCGTCGTGCCATCGCCCCGGGTCGTGGCAACCGTCAGCTGGCCTTTTTCGTAGGTCAGGCTGATGGAAAGGCCGTCAATCTTGGGTTCGGCCACAAATTTCAGCCCGTCCGTCTGGGCCTCGTCAAGCCCGAGAAACCGGCCGATCCGGCTGACGAACTGGCTGAACTCCTCCTCGCTGAAGACGTTGTCCAGCGAGAGCATGGGGGCACGGTGCTTCACCTTGCCAAAGGCCGGATTGGGAGCAGCTCCGACCTGTGAGGAGACACCATCCCTGCGCTTCAGTTCCGGATGGCGGGCCTCCAGCATGACCAGCTCCAGCCGGGCATTGTCATACTCGGCATCGGAGACTTCGGGGTTGTCCTGTCCATGATAGGCCTCGTTCCAGCGGGCGATCTTTTCTTCCAGTTCGGCATGACGCTGGGCGGGGGTGGGGGTTCCGGTCATTTTTCTGCAGGTCCAAGAAGGCTGTCTGCCGCAGCACGGGCGGCATCGGTTACGGTGTCGCCAGCGAGCATGCGGGCCAGCTCCTCACGGCGTTCCTCATCTGTCAGCGGGGTGGCACTGGTCTGTGTCTGGTTGTTGACGACCTGCTTGGCAATGCGGAGCTGATGGTCTCCATAGGCCGCCACCTGCGGGCTGTGGGTGATGGCCAGCACCTGGACATCCCGTGCCACACGGTTCAGGCGTTCGCCAATGGCCGAGGCCGTGGCTCCGCCGACACCGGAATCCACTTCGTCGAAGACCAGCGTCGTGAGGGAGGAGCGGCCCGCCAGCACGACCTTGAGGGCCAGCATGAGGCGGGAGAGTTCCCCGCCGGATGCCACCTTGCCGAGCGGTCCCGGTGGCTGGCCGGGATTGGCGGCGATGAGGAAGGCCACTTGTTCCATGCCATGGCGGTTCCACTGCTCGGCAGGCAGAGGGGCCAGCTCGACGATGAAACGTGCCCGCTCCAGCTTGAGGGGGACCAGCTCGGCCATGACCCGTTTCTCGATCTGACGGGCGGCCTTGCTGCGGGCCGCACCCAGCTCCTGCGCAGCGGCTTCATAGGCGGCCCGGCTCTCACGGACCTGATCTTCCAGCCGGGCCAGGGCCTCTGCGCTGGAATCAATGCTGGCCAGCCGCTGGTTCAGCGTCTCGAGGAAGGAGGGCAGTTCACTGACGCTGATCTTGTGCTTGCGGGCTTCGGCCCTCAGGGTGAAAAGCCGTTCTTCCGTCTCTTCCAGCAGGCGGAAATCTACCGTGGTATCGACGGCCAGACGGGAGAGCAGGGTTTCGGCCTCGGCCAGATATTCCTCGGCCTTTTCCAGGGCCGTAAGGGCTTCCTGTGCCTGTTCCTGCTGGGCGGAGGGTGTTTCCTGCTCCTCGCTCTGTGCCCGGTCCAGTGGGGAGGGAAGCAGCCGGGAAAGGGCACGGTTGGCCGAACGGAGGGCATTGGCCGGTGTGGACGTCCGGCGGTCCCGGGGGGTCAGTTCGGCAAGGGCGGCAGCAACGGCCTCGCCCCGGCGTTCATCCTGCTGGAGCCGGACCCGCAGGGCGGCAAGCTCGTCCTCCTCGCCTTCTCGGGGAGCAAGGGCAGTAAGGTCTTCCGTGATCTGCCGCAGCCAGTCTTCTTCCTTGCTGGCCTCTTCAACATCCTTCCGGGCCTTGTTCAGGCTGCGCAGGGCGTTCTGCCAGTCATCCCAGCAGCGGGCGACCTGCTGGCGGAGCTGCTGTGGCACACCAAAAGCATCCAGAAGGGTCTGGTGGGCACTCTGGTTTGCCAGTCCCATCTGCTCATGCTGGCCCTGTATCTCCACGAGCAGCGAGGCCACTTCCCGCAGGACACTGATGCCGATGGGCTGGTCGCAGATATAGGCACGGGAGCGCCCCTCTTTCGTGACGATCCGCCGCAATACCAGAGGTTCGCCTTCTTCGATGGAGGCGATGTCCTTGTTGTGAAGCAGGCCATAGACGGGATGCCCCTTGTGCAGCTCGAAAACGGCCGTCACGCTGCTCTGGGTCGCTCCAGCACGGATGATGCGGCTGCTGGTCCGCTCCCCCAGGGCGAGGCCGAGACTGTCCAGCAGGATGGACTTGCCAGCCCCGGTTTCTCCCGTCAGGGCTGTCAGACCACCATGGAAGGGGAGGTCCAGTTTTTCTATCAGAACGACATCACGGATGGAGAGATGTGTCAGCATGGGTGCAGCCTCCAGAACCGGCAGAAGCAGTCGGATTGGGCTTCTGTTGTGGTTTGCAGAAAATGCGGTGTCCGATAGTCAGAAAGAAACAGGCCCAGTGCAAGAGGCTGCACGGGCCGGACAAGGGCAAACGATGTGAAGTCGGAAGATTCCGGCTCCACATGCTGCTTTTCAGTAATGGTTACGGCATGCAGGTCACAATATCCCAGAGGGGGCTACCGTGTTTTCTTTCCGCCAGCCTGTTGGTTGGCGCCTGGGGCTGCCGTTGATGGTACCGGGGGAATCTCGACGGAGGCCACCGGCGCCGACTGTGTTGTGGACACAGGCTGCACGATGACGGAATCCGGGGAGACAGGTGCCTTGGCCTGCACAGGCGGTGCCGCACCGTCACGGTGTTTTCTTGAGCGCCTCTCATGCTTTTTCTGGGCATGGGACGGCTTGGGCAGCTGCGGCGTGAGCTGATGGTTGTATTTCAGCTTGTTGTAGGCGAGGCGGTACCAGCGGCTGTCAGGCGCATTATAGCCGAGGACAGCTGCTGCCTGACGGGCTTCATCAGGCAATCCCAGGGCCAGATTGACCTCAACCAGACGTTCCAGCGCTTCCGGCACATGGTTGGTGGTCTGGAAGTCCTGGATGACCCGCTGGTAACGGCCATAAGCTGCCTGATAGTCTTTTTCCCGCTGATAGTAACGGCCCACATACATCTCCTTGCCGGCCAGATGGTCACGGCAGAGGTCGATCTTCAGCTGGGCATCCCGGGCGTAAGAGGTCTGGGGGAAGCGGGTGATGACTTCCTGAAGAGCATCCATGGCTTCCAGCGTGCCGAGCTGGTCACGGGACACATCACCGATCTGCTCATAATAGCACAGGCCCCGCAGATAGTAGGCGTAGGCAGCATCCGGGCTTGTAGGGTGGAGCTGGAGATAGCGCTCCAGCTGCTGGACGGACAGCGCATACTCACCCTGAAGGTAGTAAGCGTAGCCTTCCATCAGTTCGGCACTGCCCGTATAGCCGGAATAGGGGAAATTCTGCTGGAGAAGCTCGAATTCACTGCTGGCCAGCTTGTAATGCCCGCCATGAAGAGCGTCGATCCCGTAGTTGTAGAGGGTCTCGGCATCCGCCGTGCGTGGCAGCTTTGCCTGTATGTCGGCATCGGAGCTGGAGCAGCCCGAAAGAAGGGCAAGTCCGAGCAATGCCGGGGCCCCAAGGGCAGGGAGACGGAAACGGGATGGGATCATGTGGAATTTCAGGATGCTGCTGACCATGATTTTCTTATAGCATGGGAGTGTTCAGGGGAAAGGGGGTTCTTGCTCTCTGGTCTGATATTCTCAGCCGGGAGAGGGCATGACAGGCGGGCTGCCATCGGAGAACCGCCAGTTTTCGGTGGACGCAAAAAGAGCATGCAGAAGCTGGCTGTTCAGCGCATGGCCTGTCCTGTGTCCCTCAAAACGGGCTGAAAGCCGGAACCCGGTACAGTACAGGTCGCCTACCGTATCCAGCATCTTGTGGCGGACACATTCATTATCGAACCGTAGTCCGCCGGGGTTCAGGACACGATCATGCTGGATGACCAGCGCATTGTCGAGTGATCCGCCTAATGCCAGTCCCTGCGCCTGGAGGGCGTCAATATCCTGATGGTTTACGAAGGTCCGGCAGGGAGCGATTTCTTGGGCGAATGTCTCTTGGGACAAGACCATCTGGAACGACTGCTGCCCGATGGCAGGGGCGGGGAAGTCGATGTTGACGGAGAGGTCGAGTGTGTCGGCCTGATGGGCGGGGAGAAGGCTGGCATGAGCACCGTGCCGCCCTTCCACATGAACTGGGCGAAGCACTTCAATGCTGCGGCGGGGGGCCGCCTGGCCGCTGCGGCCAGCTTCCTCAAGAAGAGACATGAATCTTCTGGAGCATCCATCCAGAATGGGTAGTTCCGGCCCATCCAGCTGGATCAGAAGGTTGTCCACTTCGCAGGCATGAAGAGCAGCCATGAGATGCTCTATGGTAGCGACTGTCAGCCCCGGTGTAAGGGGAGAAGCAGCCACCGTGGCCAGAGGGCTGGAAATGATGCAGTCATGCGTCAGGCGGAAGGCGGGGGTGTCTGCCATATCCAGCCGCTGGAGCCTGATGCCTGTATCCGGCGCTGCCGGGACAAGGCGGACCGTGGCAGGCCTGCCACTGTGGAGGCCCCACCCCTGGCAATGGACGGCCTGCTCCAGTGTGGTCTGTGCCTGCTGTAGGTGGGCTGTATTCTGGAGGGGCGGCTGATGAGGCCGACAGCATGTGGTCTCTGGCATGAGGGCAGGTGCTCGGGCATGGGCGACCTTACCCGGTGAGGCAGGACGCTTTCCCCCATGGGGGAGGTGGATGAAGCCCCCTGCCCGCAGGGGAACCGGGGGCTTTAATCAGACCCGGTTACTTCGGGCCACGGCGCAGATAGGTGGGAATGCTCAGCTCGTCATCCTCGGCAGGTGGGGTGACGCTGTCATGCTGCGGTTTCCGCTCATCAGTCGCAGCGTGTGTATCCCGGCGCTCCTGTTCTGGCGAAGGACGGGTACGGAAGAAGCGGCTGAACAGCCCACCGCCCGTTTGCCCGGTCTCCTCCCGTGGGCGGATCGGCTCCGATACCGTGGGGGCAGAAGCCTGCTGGTTCGGGCCGAGATGAGGGTCGTAATTGGGAAGAGGTGATGCCTCCTCGGCTGGCTGGCCTGCTCCTTCGGGGGCAGGGTCGTGTTCCGGGGCTTCTTCGTTCTGCCCGGTGTCTCCCGCGGAGGCAGTTGGATGCTCCGCTGCCTGGTCCGTGTCCGGTGTGTGAGCCACGGTTTCAGCGGGGGCATGAGTCTGGACTTCGACCGGTTCCTCCCCGGAGGCTTCATGGCGTCTCCGGCCATTCAGCCCCGTGGCGATCACGGAAACCTGCACCTTGCCTTTCATGTTCTCATTGACGACGAAACCGCTGTTGATTTCTTCGTCTTCGCAGTTTGCCGTCTCACGGATGAGATTCATGATCTGGTTATAGGCCAGCAGGCTCATGTCCGGACCGAGCGTGACGTTGACAAGAAGTGCCCGTGCCCCGGCAATGGTGGTTTCCTCCAGCAGCGGGTTGGAAATGGCCCGCTCGGCGGCGGTGATGGCCCAGTCTTCACCATCTTCCTCGGCCGATGCCATGCCAATGCCCATCATGGCCTTGCCCATGCCACTCATGACGGTACGGACATCGGCAAAGTCAAGATTCTGATACCCGGCTTCCACCATCAGGTCCGTCACGCTGCGGACACCACTGTACAGGACGTCATCCGCCATGGCGAAGGCTTCGACCAGCGAGGTTGTCAGCGAGGCGCTGCCGAAGAGGTTCTGGTTGGGGATGACCAGCAGCGTGTCCACGTATTTTTCCAGCTCGGCAATACCGGCTGCGGCAGCCCGGCTGCGGCGGGAGCCTTCAAAATCGAAGGGTTTGGAGACGACGCCGATTGTCAGGGCACCGACTTCATGGGCGATCCGTGCCACGACGGGGGCTGCTCCCGTGCCGGTGCCGCCACCCATTCCGGCCGTGACGAATACGAGATCAACCCCTTCCAGATGCTGGCGGATTTCATCTTCTACTTCTTCGGCTGACTGGCGGCCGACTTCCGGCTTGGCTCCGGCCCCCAGACCACGCGTGAGGG
Organism: Parasaccharibacter apium; assembly: GCF_002917995.1. Classification (NCBI taxonomy): domain Bacteria; kingdom Pseudomonadati; phylum Pseudomonadota; class Alphaproteobacteria; order Acetobacterales; family Acetobacteraceae; genus Parasaccharibacter; species Parasaccharibacter apium. Next base: position 36,804 of record NZ_LMYH01000001.1, on the reverse strand, counting down.
TCGGGCCGAGCTGGAGGCGCGTTTCAGCCTTGGAGAGAGCCAGCTGCTGGGCATCGGTGTTGGCGGCGATGAAAGTCACGCCACGCAGCTTGCCGTCGATCATGTTGTTGACGGCGTTGACCCCGCCACCACCAACCCCGATGACAGTGATGCGCGGGGGACTGACAGCACTAACACCAGGGGTCGTTGGGGTCAGGTTCAGTGACATAACGGTCTCGCTTCGGCCAGGGTGGACATTATAGATTGGTCTTTGGAAGACAGATTTACGGGCAGGGTAGCATCTGGAGAGAAATATGTAATGCTAAATATCGGGTATTGTGCCTGTTTATGACTTCCGGCGCAGGAAATTGGCAAAGCGCCAGGCAATGCCTCGTGGGGCTGCTTCATGTTCCGCAAGGCAGAAGCGGTCTCTGGCCCCGGCTGCCCAGGCGAGAAGACCGGCGGCGGTGGAGAATCCCGCCCATATGGAGGGATGATCCGATTCCGGCAATCCCCGTATGGTGGCTGGAGACCGGACCTGCACAGGCCGGTTCAGGATCTCGGCAGCCACGGCATCAATGCCGTTCAGCAGGGCGCCGCCGCCCGTCAGGATGACACGTCCTTCCGCCGGGCGCCCGAGGCCGGCACCGTCCAGCTCGTAGCGGAGCATTTCCAGCGTTTCCTCGACACGGGGGGCGATGGCCCGGACCAGATCGGCCCGGGTGATCTGCCGGACAATGTTGCGATGTGAGACAGGCAGGGCGATGGGAATGGATGTGTCATCAGCCGAGGCATAGGCGACCCCGTAAAGGGTTTTGAGCCGTTCTGCTGTTTCAAGCTGGATGGACAGGGATTGAGCAATGTCCCGGGTGATGTGATCGCCGCCAACCCTGATATGCCGTGTATAGAGCACCCGCCCACGGGCGAAGACGGCAAGGGTTGTCGTGCCCGCTCCCATGTCAACAACGGTCACCCCGAGGTCACGCTCATCATGGTCCAGCACAGCAAGGCCGGAGGCAATGGGGTTGGACAGCAGGTCCACGGCCCGCAGCTCGGCCTTGCGCAGGACAGCATCCAGCGTGTGGAGGGCACTCGTCTGGGCATCCACGATGTGGAACTTGCCCACCAGTCTCTCGCAGCGCTGCCCGCAGGGGTTGAGGACAGTGAGGGTCTCATCGATATTGAAACCCAGCGGCATGGCCTGGACGATCCTGCGGTCATGCTCGGTTGCCTCGTGGCGGGCCTGCCCATAGAGGTGGAGAATGTCGTCCTCGGTCACCTCACGCCCGTTGGAGGCCAGAAAGGTATCCACGTGATAGCTGCGGGGGGTTCCGCAGGCGAGATTGACGGTCACATCCCTGATGCGGCGGCTGATTTTCCGTTCGGCATCGCCCACTGTCGCCCGGATGACACGCTCCAGCTGGATGGTGTCCACGATGGCCCCGGAATTCACTCCTTCGGAGCGTCGCCAGCCCCAGCTCAGGACACGCAGACCACCATTTTTCAGTCCCTGGCCAATCAGGCAGGTGGTTTTGGTGGAGCCAATGTCCAGAACGGCCTTGAGCCCCGGCGTCCAGACAAAGCCCTGCTGTTCTTCTGACGGGAGAATGGGAAGAACGGCCCGCTTCTGCTGGGGAGCGGGCGGATAATGCCGGGACGGTGAAACGGAACGGGACATAGGGATCAGTTTTCAGATGGCGGCGTTGCAGGCGGAGCCTCCTGATCGGCTCCCTGAGGCGTGGCAGGGTGAATGACCATACGGTCGGATAGCCGCATGTCAATGGTTTTCAGGGGGCGGTCCAGGAGCTGGTAATCGTTCTGGTAATCATGCAGACGGGAGAGAGCGGCGCTTTCTGCTCCCTCCGGGAGCATGAGGGTCGTACCGTTCTGCATGAGGATGTTCCAGCGCCGCTGCCCGATGCGGATGAGGGCCAGCGTATGGCTGTTGATATCGGGAAACTGGTCGAGCAGGGTGATGATGGCATTTGCCTCCAGGTTGGCACCTGCGCCGACAACAAGGGGAAGCTTGCGGAAGACCGAACTGTTTTTGGCTGTCAGTTCCTGACGTGAGACAGTGTCTCCTTTCTGGTTGATAAGGACGAAATGGCCTTCCATCTGCCAGATGGCGATGGGATTCTTTTCCTCCACGGTGATGTTGATCGTGTCCGGCAGGTGGCGCTCGACCGTGGAATGCTCGATGAAAGGCAGCTCATCAATGCGCTGGCGTGCCGCCTCCACGGAGAAGCTGAAAAGTGAGTGGTTCAGACCTGTCCCCAGCGCCTCCATGATGTCGCTCTCATCCGTCAGGCGCCGCCCCGTGATGACGATGTGCTGGATCTTCAGCGGGTCCAGCGCAGACAGGCGGGTGCGCAGGCTGTCTGCCAGCCTGTGTCCCCCCTGGCTGCTCCAGGCCAGCCAGCCAGCTCCAGCCAGCAGGAAACAGACGAGCCCCAGAATGCTGAGCCGCCGCAGGATGGCCTTCTGCCGCTGCCAGAAGAGGGACATGCTGGAGGGGCGGTCCCCGTAAGGGTCCACGGGGGCCTGGGGGCGTTTCCTGAAGAAGGACATCATGGGCCGTCAGCGGGCTCAGGCTGGGGCACCGGATGGAGGGAGAGGGGCTCCGCCCGCCCCAGGGCATCCATCACCAGCCAGTGGCAGAGCAGGGGATAGCTCACCCCACGGGCGGCGGCCTGTTCTGGCAGCAGGGATGTGGCCGTCATGCCCGGCTGGGTGTTGACCTCCAGAATGACGAGTTCGCCCTTATCACCATCATAGCGGTAGTCGGTCCGGCTGGCGCCCCGGCATCCCAGTGCCTGATGGGCCCTCCGGGCCAGTGTGAGGGCCTGGTCCGTGATGTCTGCTGGCAGGGGAGCGGGGATGACATGGCGGGAGCCATTGGCCTGATATTTGGCCGCAAAATCGTAGAAACCACCGCTCTCTGGCGTGAGGATTTCCGTAACGGCGAGGGCCTCGTCGCCCAGTACCGCAACGGTCAGCTCACGCCCGGGGATGAAACGCTCGGCCAGAATCTGGGGGCCGAAGGTCCATGACCCGGCAATGGCATGGCGTTTTGCGGCATCATCTTCATGGAGAATATGGACACCGACGGATGAGCCTTCCGCCACGGGCTTCAGAACGTAGGGGGCCGGCAGGGGGGCCCGTTCCTTCAGTTCGTCTGGCGTGATGAGGCAGCCTTCTGCAACGGGGAGACCGGCGGCCTGAAGGGCCATGCGGGTGCTGGCCTTGTTCATGGCGATGGCAGAAGCCAGAATCCCGGAATGGGTATAGGGCAGGCCCAGCCATTCTAGAACGCCCTGAATGGCCCCGTCTTCCCCGCCAGGACCGTGCAGGGCATTGAAGACGGCATCCGGTTTGCAGGCTTTCAGGGCCTCGATGGTGGCGGTGATGTCCGGCCCGGCATCAATGGCATGGACATGGTGCCCGGCCTGCTTCAGGGCCTCCATGACGGCCCCGCCGCTGGACAGGCTGACGCTGCGCTCGCTGGAGGTTCCTCCCATCAGAACGGCGATGGAAAGAGGTGTGGGTGTGGGAAGAATGGTCTTGTCTGTCATGCCCGGATGTTTCCTTGTCAGGAAGGGGAGGCGGGAGAAAGGGAACGGCCCAGCCGTCTGATCTCCCAGTGCAGGGTGATGCCGCTGCTGTCCAGCACACGGGCACGGACCATCTCGCCCAGCTCTTCCAGCTCCGTGCTGGTGGCGTCGCCCGTATTGAGCATGAAATTGCAGTGCTTCTCGCTGATCTGTGCGCCACCGTGCCGCAGCCCCCGGCATCCGGCGGCATCGATCAGCTCCCAGGCCCTGTGTCCTTCGGGGTTGCGGAAGGTGGAGCCGCCTGTCCGGGCCCGCAGGGGCTGGCTGGCCTCACGGCTGGCCCGCATTTCCTGCATTGTCTGCTGGATGGTGGCGGGGTCTTCCGCACCGTGGGCTTTCAGGCGGGCACGCAGCACGATGCTGCCTTCCGGCAGGGAGCTGTGACGGTACCGCATCTCCAGTGCCGGGGCGGGCAGACGCTGGATGGTGCCCTCACGGGTGAGGATTTCCACCCAGTCGAGCAGGGTGGAGAGGTCACCCCCATAGGCTCCGGCATTCATGCAGACGGCTCCACCAATGGAGCCGGGAATGGTGGAGAGGAAGGCGAAACCGGCCATGCCTGCCTGCGCCGCCGTTTCTGCCACGCTGCTGTCCAGTGCGGCGGCTCCGGCGATCAGCCCGTCTCCATCCGTTTCAATGTTGGCAAAACCACCGGCCAGACGGATGGTCAGCCCGGGCAGCCCTCCATCACGGATGATGACGTTTGAGCAGGCTCCAAGGACCGTCACGGGCAGGTCGGACGGGCACTGGCGCAGGGCCGTGGCGAGGTCTTCGGCATCCTGCGGCACGAAGAGCCAGTCGGCGGCCCCGCCCGTGCGGAACCAGCTGCGGGCGGCCAGCGGGGCCTGTCCCTTCAGCCGTCCCCGTGCCTGCTGGAAAGGTGCAGCCGTGGTCATGGTGCGTCCTTTCTGAGGCTGTCCAGCTGCTCGGGGAGAGCCTGTGCCCAGTGGGTGATGGACCCCGCCCCCAGACAGAGGACATAGTCACCCGGCACGGCCACGTCGGCGACGACGCTGGCCAGATCATCCGGCGAGGCGAGGGACAGGACATGGCGGTGCCCACGGTCCCGCAGCCCTTCGACGAGTTGATCCCGTCCGATGCCCTCGATCGGGTTTTCCCCGGCGGCATAGACGTCCGCCACGATGACGGTGTCCGCATCATTCATGCAGGTGCAGAAATCATTGAACAGCGCACTGAGGCGGGAATAACGGTGCGGCTGGATGACGGCAATGACATGCCCGGCACCGGCCTGTCGGGCCGCTTTCAGCACGGCGGCGATCTCGACGGGATGATGGCCGTAATCATCAATGATCTTCACGTCATTCCATGTGCCGGTCAGGGTGAAGCGACGCTGCACGCCCCGGAAGCCGCCAAGCGCATCGGCGATGACATGATCGGGGATTTCCATTTCCTGCGCCACGGCGATGGCTGCCACGGCATTGAGGACATTGTGGTGTCCGAACATGGGCAGATGGAACGGTCCGGCCAGACGCTGGCTGCTGGTCGTCCTGTCCGTGATGGTGACGTTGAAGGTCACGCCCTGGCTGTCCGTGCCGGTGATTTCCGCCCGGACATCTGCCTGCGGGCTGAAACCATAGGTGACGACGCGGTGATCGGAGAGCTGGGGGATCATCTGCTGCACCCGGGGATGATCCACGCAAAGGACGGCGAAGCCGTAGAAGGGGATGTTGGAGACGAACTGCCGGTATCCGGCCTCCATCGCCTCATCGGAGCCCCAGTGATCCAGATGCTCGGGGTCCATGTTGGTGACAACGGCAATGATGGCAGGGAGACGGAGGAAGGAGCCATCGCTCTCATCCGCTTCCACGACCATCCAGTCGCCGGACCCCATGCGGGTATTCGTGCCGTAGGCCTCGATGATGCCACCATTGATGACGGTCGGGTCCAGCTTGGCCTGTTCCAGCACGCAGGCCACGAGGCTGGTCGTGGTGGTCTTGCCGTGTGTCCCCCCGATGGCCACGGCCCAGCGCAGGCGCATCAGCTCTGCCAGCATCTCCGCCCGCCGGACGACGGGGATGAGCCGGGCACGGGCGGCCATGACCTCCGGATTGTCCCGTTTTACGGCGGTGGAGATGACGACGACCCGTGCTTCCCCCAGATTGGCCTCATCATGGCCGATATGAACGTGGATGCCTGATTTCCGCAGACGCTTCACGTTGGCATTCTCGGCAATGTCGGACCCCTGAACCTTGTAGCCGAGCATGTGCAGCACCTCGGCAATGCCGGACATGCCGATGCCGCCAATGCCAACGAAGTGGATCAGACCAAGGTTGAGAGGTAATGCACGCATCAGGGGAACTCCGGCGGGGGTGGGATGAAGGGAGGGCAGATAATCAGGCTTTGATGGTCGTTTCAACCAGATCAGCCAGTTTTTCGGCAGCACGGCGCTGCTGGAGATTGCGGGCGCCTTCCGCAGCCCGTGCCAGCTCGTCAGGATGGCTGAAGAGGTGGGTCAGGTGCGTGCAGAGTGCTGATGAGGAGAAGTCACGCTGCCGGACCATCCAGCCACCACCGGCCCGTTCCATTGCCTGTGCGTTGACACCCTGCTCATCAGAGGCGGCAATGGGCAGCGGGACAAGGATGGAAGGGCGGCCTGCCATGGCCAGCTCCGCAATGGATGACCCACCGGCCCGCCCGATGACGAGATGGGCTTTTTTTAGTTCAGCTGCCACATCCTCGATGAAAGGCGTGACCGTGGCCTTTATGCCGACCTGCGCATAGATGCCGGACAGGGCAGGGACCATCTCCTCGTGGGCCTGCTGGGTCACATGCAGCCGGGTCCGCAGCCCAGGGGGCAGGTTGCACAGGGCCTGCGGCACGATGGAGCTGAAAATCTGTGCCCCCAGTGATCCACCCCAGACAAGCAGATGGATCGGCTCCTCGCTGAACAGGCTTGGGCTGACATAGGGTTCATCGGCCAGAGCTTCGATGGCAGGGCGGACTGGCATCCCTGTCTGCATGACCTTCCGGCCTGCGGGCAGACGGGCCACCCGGGGGTAGGATGTGGCAATGGCATCGCTGAACCGGGCGAGGAGGGCATTGGCCTGCCCGAGGATGGCATTGCCTTCATGGATGATGAGGGCAGGGCGTTTACCCAGACGCAGGCGACTGCCGAGAAGGGGAGGAATGGAAGGATAGCCGCCAAAGCCGACTACGGCGGCGGGCCGGTATCTGGCAACAATCTGGCGCCCGCCAAGGCAGCTCCAGAGAAGCTGGCCGATCCCCCTGAGTTTGTCGATGGGCTTTTTACCAGCCACGCCACTGCTTTTGAGGACATGGCGGGGGCTGTCCGCAAATACGCTCAGTCCGGCCCTGCTGTTGCGGGCATCCGTTACGAGGATGGTCTGGTGACCACGGCGCTGGAGTTCTGCCCCCAGTGCCTCAGCCGGGAAGAAGTGCCCCCCGGTACCGCCGGCGGCAATGAGAATTGGTGCTTGTTTCATCAGATGTGATCCTTCCGGGATGACATGGTCAGACGTGGGGCTGTTTCAGCAGGGGATGGCGGCGGCGTAAAGGGGCCTTCCTCTACACGGTGGCGGGTCAGTGCCAGGGCCATGCCGATGGTTAGGGCAACGGAAAGGGCCGAGCTGCCCCCGTAGGAGATGAAAGGCAGTGTCATGCCCTTTGTGGGGATCAGATGCAGGGAGGAGCCCATGTTGACGAAGGCCTGAAGGCCGAAGCCGGTGATCAGGCCGCTGGCAGAGAGAATGATGTAGGGTTTCTTTTCTTCCAGCAGGCGGTTGAGAGTGGAGAAAACCAGCATGGTGAAAACGGCAATGATGAACAGGCACATCACGAAGCCATATTCCTCTCCGGCAACGGAGAAGACGAAGTCGGCATGGGCATCGGGCAGCAGGTCCTTCACCCGGCCTTCACCCGGTCCCCGGCCCAGCAGTCCCCCATTGCCAAAAGCCCGCATGGAGGTATCGATCTGGTAATGGTCCCCCACATCAGGATGCAGGAAGCGCTGCACGCGGGAATGGACGTGCTCGAACACCATATAGGCTATCCCGAACGCTCCAAGCGCTGCCGAGACCAGCATGCCGAATACGATGATGGGCAGGCCGTCGATGAAGAGCTGGGTGATGAAGACCATGCTGATGACCGAGAGCATCCCGATATCCGGCTGGGCCTGAAGCAGGGCTGCAATGACGAGATAGACCCCGCATGCCACCAGTCGCCCCGGGAACCGCCAGCCATTGGAAAGTCTCAGCGTATGACGGAGGCTCAGCAGCAGGCCGGTCACGACGGCAAAGCAGGGTTTCAGGAATTCAGAAGGCTGGACGGACATGAGGGGCAGGGCGATCCAGCGTCTGGCCCCCTTGATCTCCATGCCGTGAACAAGCGTCATGAATGTGGCGCCCAGTGCCACGATCCCCCCCATGACGGCAATCCGCCCGATCGTGCGGGGGGTCAGCCGGGATGTCACGACGACGACGGCACTGGCAAGGGCCAGAAAGACCACCTGCTTGAGGATGAACATGTTCCGGGAGGCCCCGATGCGGTGAGCCACGGCGGGGCTGGCAGCCAGCATGAGGATGTACCCCAGGGCGACCAGTATTCCGACGCAGCTCAGGCTGACATGGTCAAGGCTGCGCCACCACTGGGCCTTTCGGGAGCTGTCTGACCTGTCGGAGAGTGCCATGATGTTTCAGTCCTCCCCGCAGAGGCTGCGGGCCAGTGTGGCAAAGGCCGTTCCCCGTTCCTCGAAATTGCGGAACTGGTCAAAACTGGCACAGGCCGGGGACAGGAGTATGGGCATGGCCTCGTGTGTCCGGGCATGGTCCCAGGCGGCCCGTGTTGCCTGCTCCAGCGTTTCGCTGATCTCGAAAGGAACATCATGGGCTGTCAGGGTTCTGGCCAGCAATGGGGCATCCTGCCCGATGAGGAAGGCACGGCGCACATGGCCGAACAGTGGTGCCAGACTCTCGATTCCTCCTTCTTTGGCCATGCCTCCGGCAATCCAGAGGCTTTTGGGGAAGGCTTTTAGTGCATGGTAGCTGGCTTCCGCATTTGTGGCCTTGCTGTCGTTGATGAAGCTGATTCCATCAGCCTGCGCCACGAGCTGGAGGCGGTGGTCCAGCCCGGTGAAGCTTCTGATGCCCTCGGCAATCTGTTCCTCGGAGAGGCCAAGATGGCGGGCGATGGCCCGGCAGGTCTCTATGTTCTGGGCATTGTGCTGTCCAGGCAGAAAGGGGGCGTCTGTTTCTGGAACAGGCTGGGTGATCGAGAGTGTCCGTACCGTCACGCCCTGCCGCTCAAGCCGCTGGTGCAGTCCGTCCGCCCAGGAGGCCTTTTCGCCCAGAATGGCAAGGTCGCCTGCGGTCATGTTGTCAAAGACATGCGCCTTGGCATCCAGATAGCCCTGCATGGAGCCGTGCCGGTCCAGATGGTCCGGTGTCAGGTTGAGCAGGGCAGCGGCACAGGCGTGATAGTCCTTCAGCCGCTCCAGCATATAGGACGACATCTCAATGACATAGACGCCGTCATCCCCCAGAGCGGGCAGGGCGAGAGAGGCCGTGCCAAAATTGCCGCCACAGCAGGCCGGGATGCCGGCCTGTGTGAGAATGTGGGTCAGCAGGGCCGTGGTCGTGGATTTGCCATTTGTACCCGTGATGGAGACGAACCGCGCGCGTGATCCTGCCTTGCGAGCCACCTGCCAGAGCAGTTCTGCATCGGAGAGGATCGGCACATGCTGCTCCCGTGCCAGCAGGGCAGCAGGGTGTGGCCGGGGCAGATGGTGCGGGATGCCCGGCGAGAGGATCAGGGCATCCATGCCGGTGAGGTCAGTCAGGGGCGCCAGTGTCAGGCGGTGATGTGAGGACAGGGGAGCTGGGAGCTTCGGCCTGCTGTCATCCCAGGCCTGTACGGTTGCTCCCATGTCCAGCAGGGCCTGCACGACGGCAGCACCGTTGCGGCCCAGCCCGCAGACAGCATGATGCTGCCCGGTCAGGAGTGTTGCAGGCCATTTCTGGGGGGGAGGAAAGGGTAGGACAGTCATCAGCGCAGCTTCAGTGTGGCCAGACCACACAGCCCCAGAATGATGGCAATGATCCAGAAACGGACGACAATTTTCGGCTCCTGCCAGCCTTTCTTCTCAAAATGATGGTGCAGCGGTGCCATGAGGAAGATGCGCTTCCCCGTGCGGCGGAACCAGAAGACCTGGATGATGACGGAGATCGTTTCCACCACGAACAGGCCCCCCACGAGGCAGAGCACCAGCTCATGCTTCACAGCCACGGCCACGGCCCCCAGGGCACCGCCCAGTGCCAGAGACCCGGTATCCCCCATGAAGACCTCTGCCGGTGGAGCATTGAACCAGAGAAAACCCAGTCCGGCTCCGATCAGGGCGGCGCAGAAGATGCTCAGTTCCCCCGTGCCGGGAACATGATGGAGCTGGAGATAGTCGGCAAAGACATGGTTGCCGACCAGATAGGCGATCAGGGCGAAGACGAGGGCGGCGATGATGGAGGGCACCGTGGCCAGCCCGTCCAGCCCGTCCGTCAGGTTCACGGCATTGCCGAAACCCGTGATCGTCACCATGGCGAAGAGCGGGAAAATGTAGCCCAGATGCAGTACGAAGGTCTTGGCGAAAGGAAAGGCCACGGCATTGCGTAGGTCCGGTGGTGTCAGGGCTTCCATGGCAATCCCGGCAAGGCATGAGATCAGGAATTCCCCGCCCAGCCGTATTTTTTTGGAGACCCCTTTGCTGTTGCCCTTGGCCAGTTTGAGATAGTCATCCGCAAAGCCTATGGCGCCAAACCCCAGGGTCGTGAGGAGAACAGCCCAGACAAACCCGTCAAACAGGTCCGCCCAGAGCAGGGTGGAGCAGGTCAGGGAAAACAGAATGAGACCACCGCCCATGGTGGGGGTACCGGCTTTCTCCAGTATATGCCGTTCCGGCCCGAGGGTCCGTATGGGCTGCCCTTGCCGCTGGATGCGTTTGAGCTGGGCAATGAAGGGCTTGCCGAGCAGCAGGGAGATCACCAGCGCTGTCAGGCAGGCGCATCCGGCCCGGAAGGTCATGTAATGCAGCAGGTTGAGAAGGCCGCCATGGGAGGAAGAAGGTGCAGCAAGAAGGTTGAAGAGCATCAGGCGGACTCTGGGGCGTGTGTGGTGGTGGACATGGGCTGCTCCAGCAGCGCAATGAGGGCACGCATGTTACTGCCCAGGCTTCCCTTCACGAGCAGCACATCCCCTTTTTGCAGGGCAGGGTGCAGCAGGGAGGCAAGCTGGACTGAATTTTCAGCATATCCTCCCTGTAGGGAAGGAGGAAGGGCCTCGTAAAGGGATTTCATGTGCGGGCCGCAACAGAATGTCAGAATGTCATGCTTCATTAATGGTTCAGCCAGAGCCCGGTGTTCGGCTTCGGCAAACTGGCCCAGCTCCCTGATGTCGCCCAGGGCGGCCAGATGGCGTCTGGCGGGCATGAGGGCGAGCGTGTCCAGGGCTGCACGGATACTGGGGCCGGAGGCATTGTAGCTCTCATCCAGCAGGGTGATGCCGCCGGGCAACAGGCGCTGCTGGCCCCGTCCGGCTTCCGGCTGGAAATGGCGCAGGGCCTCGGCTCCGGCTTTCGGGTCCAGCCCCAGCGCAGCGATGGCCCCAAGAGCCAATGCGGCATTGCGGGCCAGATGGGGGCCGGGGGCCGCCAGCCTCACGTCGGTGTCGCCCCGTGGTGTGGTCAGATGGAACTGGCTGCCGTCTGCCGTGCAGGTGAGGTCTGTTATCCGGATGGTGGCGCTGGTTGTCACGCCTGCCTGCCAGAGCGAAACACCTGTCGGCAGGGCCTGCTTCAGGCGGGCAAGCCCCTGTGAGGCCTCCGGGCAGAGGGCCGTGCCGGATGACGGAAGGGCGGCAAAAAGGGCCGCCTTTTCGTCCGCAATGGCGTCGATGCTGCCCATATGCCCCAGATGGGCGCTGCCAATGGTGGTTATGAGGCCAATATCCGGGCGTATCTGGGCGGCGAGCGGGGCGATCTCGCCGGGGTGGTTCATGCCCACCTCGCTGATGCAGAAGGCGGCTTCTTCTGGCAGGCGGGCGAGTGTCAGAGGCACGCCCCAGTGGTTGTTGAAGGACGCCACGGAAGCATGGACCTGCCCGTAAGGTGCAAGAGCCGTGGCCAGCATGTTCTTGGTGGTTGTTTTTCCCACGCTGCCTGTAACGGCGATGACCCTGCCGCTGAACTGTGCCCGCCTGTAGCGGCCCAGAGCCTCCAGCCCTTGCATGGTGTCATCGACCTTCAACAGGCGGGGATCATCCGTCAGACCGGCCGTGCTGATGGCGGCCTCATCATGGGCCATCACGCAGCTGGCTCCAGCCTCCAGGGCCTGCCTCAGATAGCGGTGTCCGTCTGAATTATGGCCGATCAGGGCGATGAAGAGGTCACCGTGTTTCAGGATGCGGGTATCGATGCAGACGCCGTGGACCTTCACGTCACCGGCAAGCTGTCCTCCCGTGGCGGCCTGAAGGTCCTTGCGGGTCCAGAGGATGGTTGTATCGGGCATCAGGCAAGCTCCCTGGCGAGTGCGGCCGTGATGGTACGGTCATCGAACGGATGTATTTCCCCCTTGATGATCTGGCCTGTTTCATGCCCTTTCCCGGCGATGAGCAGGACATCGCCTTTCTTCAGACCTTCCAGAGCGGTACGGATGGCCTGCCGACGGTCGCCAATTTCTTGTGCCTGCGGGGCTGTGGCGAGAATTTCGGCCCGGATGGCGGCCGGGTCCTCGCTGCGGGGGTTGTCATCCGTGATGATGACTTCATCGGCCAGATGGGCGGCGATCTGTCCCATGAGAGGGCGCTTGCCCCTGTCACGGTCCCCGCCCGCACCGAAGACCACGACCAGCCGCCCGCTGGTGTGGGGACGCAGGCTGAGCAGGACGTGCTCCAGCGCATCCGGCGTGTGAGCATAATCCACGTAGGCGCAGGCTCCATTTGGCAGGTGGGCGACCGGCTCACAACGGCCGGGCACGCCCTTCAGGTGCGGCAGGAGGGCAATGATGGATTCAGCTTCTTCATCCCGTTCCCAGCAGAGGGCGGCAGCCAGCAGGGCATTTTCTGCCTGAAAACGTCCCGGGAGTGGAAAGTGGAGTGCGGGCAGGGTACGGCCATGCAGCTGGAGTGTCAGGTCCATGCCCTGCGGGGTGGGTGTGGCCTCAAGAATTCGGATGGTCTCGCCTGTTGTGCCAATCGTGCGGAGGTCCAGTTTCCGGCGGGTGGCAATGTCACGGAGGGCCTCTCTGCTTTCGGCATCCATGTCGCTGTTGATGACGGCCCGGCCCCCTTCGGGCAGCAGCGTTTCAAAGAGATGCAGCTTGGCCTGCCGGTAGGCTTCCAGCGTGTGGTGATAGTCCAGATGGTCTCGGGTCAGGTTGGAAAAAGCGGCGGCCGTGATGGCAACGCCGTCCAGCCGGTGCTGCTGGAGGCCATGGGATGAGGCCTCCAGCGCTACATGGGTGATGCCATGCACCTGCAGGGCTGCCAGAGTGTTGGCAAGGGTGACGGCATCCGGTGTGGTCAGGGGGGGGAGTGATGGCAATGCCACGTCACTGATGAGCCCCAGAGTACCGAGGCTTGCAGCCTTCTGGTGACGCAGCTGGCAGAGTTGGCGGAAGAAATCTGCCGTGCTGCTTTTGCCGTTTGTTCCCGTGATGGCGGCAATATGGTCAGGCTGGGCCCCTGCTAGCAGTGCAGCAGACCGGGCCAGGAAACGGGCCGGGTCGGGCAGGGTGATGATGAGGGCCGTGTGGCCGTTTTCCGTCTGCTCTGGCAGATGATGCTGGCCTGGGGAAGCGGCGAGGACGATTGCGGCTGCCCCTTCTGCGATGGCCAGAGGAATGAAGGTCCGTCCGTCCTGTTTCGTGCCCTTCAGCGCCACGAAGAGGCAGCCGGGGCGAGCTTCCCGGCTATCGGCGGTGATGCTGGAAATGTCCGGGTCTCTGGTGAGGTCTCTGGCAAGACCATGATGGCGGAGCAGGGAGGACAGTTTCATGACGGAGACCTTTGAGAAGGGGCGGTGAGGGTTCAGTGGCTGTGATGGGCCCCGTGTTTGGTGGCCAGTCGGTTGACGGTGACAGCCCCGGGGTCATTGCCCGGGCCGAGTGGATGGCGGACACCGGGGGGGACGGGCGGAGAGAGAGACAGGGCGAGCTGGTCGTCAACCTGCTGGGCTTTGGTCGGCTCCAGCGGGAAGAGGCCCAGCATGGGGGCGGTGCGTGTCACGATTCTGGAAAATGTCGGAGCAGCAATCCAGCCAGCAGTCGTCCAGCCATGTGTTTCTGCCGTCCCTTGTGGGGCATCCAGCATGACATAAAGGGCATATTTGGGATCATTCATAGGGAACATGCCTGTAAAGGCCGTGATGTTGACATGTTTCAGATACCCCCCGTGGGCGCCGATCTTTTCTGCCGTCCCGGTCTTTCCACCAACGATGTAGCCGGGGCTTTCCGCTTTTTTCCCGATGCCCTTGGTAACGACGAGGCGCAGGATTCGGCGGAGCAGCTCTGAATTCTTGGTGGAGATCAGATGCGGCCCCTTCTGCTCTTCCGCCATGACGACATCATCATTGAGATGCTCACGGGCCAGCAGGGTGGGTGTGACAAGATACCCCCCGTTGCCGGTACAGGCGGTCCCGCGGACAATGGCCAGCGGCGATTCTGCCACGCCATGGCCAAAGCCGACCGTCATGACCGTGGTTTCGCCCCAATTCTTGAGGGACGGGACCAGCGGGCGTCCTGCCTCGGGCAGCTCAACGGGAACACGGTCCAGAAATCCCATGTTTTTCAGCCATTCATGCTGGCGATCCCGCCCGACATCCAGGGCGATATGGGCTGAGGCCGGGTTGGAGGAATAGGCCATGACAGAGGGCAGCGCCAGCCATGGGGCGAAGTGGTCCGTCTTGAGGTCGGAAATCTTGAAGCGGCCGACATGGATGGGAATGGTGGAGAACTGGTCCCAGGGGTGGGCCACGCCAAGCTCCAACGCCATGGCGGCTGTCTGAAGTTTGAAGGTGGACCCTGGTTCATACATGCCGGTAACGGCCCGGTTGAATCGGGCATCGTCTGCCGCATGGGCAAAATCGTTGGCGTCATAATCGGGGAGACTGACCATGGCCAGGATTTCCCCGGTATGGACGTCCATCAGGATGGCGGAAGCCCCTATGGCCCGGAAACGCAGCTTGGCGTCATTCAGCTCGTCCCGCACGGCAGCCTGCACGCGGGCATCGATGGAAAGACGGAGCGGTGCATGGTCTCCCAGAAGGCGCTGGTTGAAGAATTTTTCCACCCCGGCAATGCCATGATTGTCAATGTCAACGCTACCAAGGATCTGCGCTGCCACGTTCCCCAGAGGATAATGGCGCTGCTCGCCATTTTCGAAATAGATGCCGGGGATGCCAAGATTGTTGATGGCCAGCTCGTCTGTCGGGGCGATGTTGCGGGCGAGGTAGACGAACTGTTTTTTCTGTTTCAGGCGGCGGATGGTCTCTGCCATGTTGAGGTTGGGCAGGATCGTATGGAGGCTTCGGGCAACATCTTCAGGCTCGATGATTTCCATGGGATTGGCATAGACCTGCACGACAGGCAGCGACAGTGCCAGAGGCTGCCCATTCCGGTCCACGATGCTGGCCCGTCTGATGTTGGGCAGGACGAACCCATTGCCTGCCATGGCTTTGGGGTCCGGATGGGGGATGTCCGGTATGGTGCTGCCGACCTGGTTGGGCAGAGGGGCCATGGGGGCCAGAATGGTTGCAAACAGCGCCTTTACGGCCACGCCACCATAAAGGAACAGGAAACCCATGCCGAGATAGACCAGCCTGTTGCGGCTTTTTTCCAGCCAGCTCATGGGGTTTCGTCTGCGTTCGTCCCATCGGGCCCACAGACGTCTCAACAGGGACGGCTTTCCGGGTGGCCCGTCCTTATGGTCTGATCCAGGCTGGTTGGTCTTGCGGGACGGTCTGGAGGCCATGGGGCGCGGGCTCGGCATAGGAAAGGAAGGAACACAGGCGGAAGCCGCCAGAGGGTCAGTCTGTCAGAGGAACAGGGGGCGGAAGGGGGGCAGGCTCGTCTGCCGGGGCCGAGACTGTGTGGATTCCGCCCATGTGGCCGTGCTTGGCAGACTGGTGGACAGGGTGCCAGGCCGCATCCTCCGTGGGTTCGCTGCGGGAATGGTCGGGCACGGCATGGGCCTTCCTGCGGGTCTGGCCCGTCGCACTATCCGTCGGGGCATGGAGACGATGCCGGGGCATGGCGTCTCCATCCGACCCGCTCAGGAGTGCCAGGCTTCGCTCAAGCTGGCGGTCTGCTTCACCCGTGTCATCCTTGTGGATGCGAGGATGGGAGGGTCTGCGTTCTGCGTGGTCGGTACTGGCCACGACATCACGTACTGGCCGGGGCGTTGTGGCAGGCGCCGCCATGGCCTGATGTGCCGGGGCCGTGAGGGATGCCAGCTCTCTCTGGGCCTGTCCCCGGCCCGGGGCCATGGGGATGATGCGATGATCAATGGCGGGAAGACGCTTCCGCAGGTCTGCCAGCTGCACGAACTGCGTGGGGTCGACCTGGCTCATCTCCGGCAGAACCCGCTGCGCCAGGGCGCTGAGCCGGTCCGGCTGGTTCAGCAGGGCCCACTGGGTGCGCAGAATGGCTGTCTGCTGCTGGATGCGGCGGGTATCTTCAATGGTTTTCCTGATATCCTGGTTTAGTACGAGGGTTTCATGCTTCTTCGTGTAGAGGAAGAGGCCGGAACCAGCCGCCATGACGGCACAGAGCAGGGTGACAAAACGGATCATGCGGAAGCTCCATGAGCGGGAAGGCGTCGCAGGGCACGCAGGCGTGCGCTGCGGGAGCGGGGGTTGAGATTCAGTTCCTGATCGGACGGTGTACGGGGCCGTATATGCAGGAGTTCAAAAGACGGGGCTTCTGTCTGCTGCATGGCAAGAGGGGTATGACGGGATGGACCAGCCATGCGGCCAGCCAGCCGGGCGAGGGCCCGTTTCGTCATGCGGTCCTCCAGCGAATGGAAGGTCACGATGCAGAAGATGCCGCCCGGTGCGAGGAGGCCCGGTGCGGTTTCCAGCGTACGTTCCAGTTCGCCCAGCTCATCATTCACGGCAATGCGGATCGCCTGGAAACTGCGGGTAGCAGGGTCGAAATTGGGACGTTCTTTCGGGACGGCTTTGCGGATGATGTCGGCCAGCTGCCCCGTCGTCTGGATCGGGCCGCTCTGGCGGGCCTCGATGATGGCCCGGGCGACACGGCGGGAGCGGCGTTCTTCTCCATAATGGTAGAGGATGTCGGCGAGAGCCTGCTCTTTCTCACCATTGACGATATCCGCCGCACTCAGGCCATCGATGCTCATGCGCATGTCCAGCGGGCCATCATGACGGAAGGAAAATCCCCGCTCTTCCTGATCCAGCTGGAAGGAGGACACGCCGAGATCCAGCACGATCCCATTGAAGGGACCATGATGACCGGCCAGCTCTTTCATGGCGCTGAAGGTTCCCTGGTGGAGATGCAGCCGCCCCTCCGAGGCTGCCACGAGGGGCTGCCCGCGTTTTATGGCATCGGGGTCACGGTCAATCGCATGGACAGTGCAGGAGGCCGAGCGGAGCAGGGCCCGGCTGTAGCCACCCCCGCCGAAGGTGCCATCCAGATACACGCCTCCATCCTGCGGGGCCAGTGTGTCCAGCACTTCTGGCAGCATGACAGGGAAGTGTCCCTCCCGCTGCATGTCCTCAGCAATCTGATGGGCGTGGGTCACGGTGCGGTCTTCTCCCTGTTTTCGGAGCGTTTACGCTGGCCGAGTTCCCGTGTGCGGCTGCGAGCCTGCCTGCGGCGTTCTTCGGCAAGGCTGGGATTCCATATCTGGAAAACACGCCCCAGCCCCATGAAGCTGACATCATCTTCCAGTCCGGCATGGTCTTTCAGGGAGCGGGGGAGGCTGACACGGCCTTCCCTGTCGCAGTCCAGCGGGTAGGCATCGGCATAGAGGCTGGTCGCCAGGTCATCATGGTCGGCCGAGAAGGGGTCATACTCATCAAGAGCGCCGGAAAAAGCGAAAAAGGCAGAGGCGGACCAGCATTCCAGGCAGTCATGAAGGTGGGATGGCCTGATGATCATCAGGGCCTCTCCGGGGCGGGCCTGTTCCCGCAGGGCATTCCGGAATGGTGAGGGAATGGAAATGCGTCCTTTGGCATCAACACGGCTGGCATGGGTACCGAGAAACATGGTCATGGTCTGCAATGTCCCTCCTTCCCTGCCTGCCATGGTGGACACATGTCCGCACCTTCATAGTGGGATTTCATGGGGTATCATGGGATTTTATGGGACGTCAAAGTTTTATTATAAAAAATGGCACAGGGATGCGGTTTTATTGTGTAGATATGGGCAGGGGTGTCTTTTTGTTAATAAAGTAAATAATTGGTATATTCTTCATTGCCACCATGGAAGCGGGGCAGGTGGGCAGAATGGCTGGAAGAGGATGGCAGTGAAGAGGCTTGGCCCTGTACGTCAGCCTTGTGTGTCGGAGCGTCATGAAGGCTCTGGTTGCAGTATCCAGATGCCGTTTTCTGGGGGGCTTGCAGTAATGTAAGGGGCCAGATGGTCTGTAAGCCGGGTTCTGTCCTGCCTCATACATGGTGAGGCGGGGCGATCATTCCTCTGGGATGTGTTTTGCAACACACCTCACGCAACCAACCCGAATGACAGGGCAGGACCCCTCAGCCACGGATGTGGCCCGTCATTCCTATTCGGTCTTGCTCCCGGTGGGGTTTACCATGACCGCCGCTGTTGCCAGCCGCGCGGTGCGCTCTTACCGCACCGTTTCACCCTTGTCCGCATTTTCCCACCATGACGGGGAGAAAACCGGCGGACGGTACTGTTTCTGTGGCACTGTCCCTGGGGTCACCCCCGCCGGCCGTTAGCCGGCACCGTCTTCCTGTGGAGCCCGGACTTTCCTCCATGTCCCGCAGGGGACACAGCGATCGCCCGACCATCTGGCTGGGGGCGTTATGCCGCTTGCCGTGTGGCGGGTCAAGCGGCGGTGGCAGGGAGGGCCGTTCAGGGGGTGAGGGGATGATACATGTCAGGTGAACCGGCGTCGGTCATGATGCTCTGGCCAGCACGGTCTACCCGGACATGGAAGAGAAGCTCTGCTGATGGCGTGTCGCCGGGGCAGCCATTCCCATGCCGTCCCAGGACGTCGATCGTGGGGGTGTTCACACTGCCATCACCATTGACGACCATGACAAGGCAGCGCCGGGGCAGAGGGGTCAGCCCCTTGCGGGTGATGATGGTCCGCAGATGTTCGACAAGGGCGGTATTATCGAACCAGCTCAGCTTGCTGAAGGTGAACTGGTCATAGAGGTTGTCCAGCACACCAGTCCTGACGAACAGGAACATGAGCAGGAAGGTCGGGACCAGCACGACAAGCCGTCGGATGATGTGCTGCTTCAGGGAGCGGGGTGGCCTCGGGCGGCGGCGGCCGAGACGGGGAGGGGTGGTTGGTTCGGTCATGATGGGTCTGCCCCGTGGTCATGGTGGAGACTGCGATGCCTGAACAGGCAAAACCGCCCTGCCGGCAGGGGCAGGGCGGTCTGTGAAGCCGTATGCGGATAGGCCGGTCCTGATCCGGGGAGGATCAGTCTGCCATGTCCTCGTGCCAGGCATCGCCCGTCGTGGCGATGAAGCGGCGTGCTTCTTCCGGCCCGTAGGACCCGGCGGCGTAATGGGCCATCGGAACCTTGTTGGCGGCCCATGTTTTCAGTGTCGGTTCGACCCATGCCCATGCGGCTTCCACTTCATCACGACGGATGAAGAGGGCCGGATAGCCACGGACGGCATCCAGCATGAGGCGCTCGTAGGAATCCGGAATGAGGGAGCCATCGGCCGGAGCGAATTTGCCGGACATGGTGCCGTGCTGAAGCTCAAACCCGGCGGCAGAAGGGTTCTTGATGTTCAGGGCCAGCCCGAAACCTTCATCCGGCTGGAGGCGGATGACCAGGCGGTTGGTGGCGGCAGAGGTGCCAAACAGGGCGGAAGCAGACTTCCGGAACGTCACCACGACTTCGCTCACCTTTTTGGTCGAACGCTTGGCTGTGCGGATGTAGAAAGGAACATCTTTCCAGCGTGGTGTATCGACATAGGCCCGCATGACGGCGTAGGTCTCGGTGTGGCTGTCTTCGCCCAGCTCTTCCAGATAGCCCGGAACGGGTTTGCCGTTCATGTCCCCTTTGACGTACTGGGCACGGACCGTCTCGCTGGCCACCTTGTCCTCCGGGATGGGACGCAGGGCCTTCAGAACGTTCACCTTGGCATCACGGACAGTATCTGCCTCAAGGTCAGCCGGGGCTTCCATGGCGCAGAGGCTGAGGACCTGGAGCAGATGGTTCTGGATCATGTCCCGCAGGGCCCCGGATGTGTCGTAATAGGCAGCACGGCCTTCCACGCCCACGGTCTCGGCGGCGGTGATCTGGATGCTCTGGATGTGCTCGGCAGACCAGACGGCGCTGAAGAGCGGGTTGGCAAAGCGCAGGGCGATGATGTCCTGCACGGTTTCCTTGCCCAGATAATGGTCGATGCGGAAAATCTGCCCTTCTTCGAAGAAGCGGCTCACACCGTCATTGATGGCTCTGGCGGAGGCACTGTCTGTACCGATTGGTTTTTCCAGCACGACACGGGAGTGCGGGGTGATGAAACCGAAACGGTGGAGGTTTTCGCTGATGGCCTCGAAGAGCTGCGGGGCTGTGGAATAATAGAAGACACGGATGCGGTCGGCCGGTGACTGGTCCAGAACGGCCTTCAGCTCATCCCAGTTATGGTCGCTCTTCGTGCCGTCCAGCGTGACGTAATGAATTTTCTTGAGGAAACGCTCGATCAGCGCCTCATCCCTGTGCTGGGCGGGGAGGAAGGTTTCCAGAGCCTCACGGGCACGGGTGATGTAGTCCTCGCGGGACAGTGAGGAGCGGGCAGTCCCGATGATGCGGGCTTCTTCTGGAACATGTCCGATGCGGAGCTGGTTGTAGAGAGCTGGAAGCAGTTTGCGCATCGTCAGATCGCCCGTGGCGCCGAAGATGACGTAGTCAAACGGTGCGGTCTGCTGAGAGTGGGCCATGGTGAGGCGTACCTTTTCTGTCTGGAAACTCGGGTGAGGCATCAGTCTGCCTCCGGTCTTGTTTCTGACCTCCTTTTAGAGCCTGTCCGATGTCCCGTTCAAGCCATAACAGGATGGATGGAAGAGCGGCCGGGAGCGGGGGCGTGCTTCAGGTCATGCAGGCAGGGCGGCAGATGGCAGGATGCTGCGGAAGGACGTGACGGCAGGGGATTGGGCCTTATGTAATGGCATGTTCACATTTGCGTTTTTCCGTCTTTGTGGCTTTTCTGGCAGTGAATATGGGCTGTCTGTCATTCATATGGGCGGGAAGGGGAAGTGCCTTTCCGCTGGATGGTATTGACCACGGCCATGAGGGAGCGATAAGCCGCCCAGAAGAACCGGCATCCGGGCAGATTTGAGGAGTATGGTGTATGGATATGGGAAATGGTGATGAAGGTGCCGTGACAGGCGGCATTGCGGTTGATCGTCTGCGGTCCATTATTGACCGTGTCGAACGTCTGGAAGAAGAGCGCAAGGCACTTGGGTCTGACATCCGCGATGTGTTCACGGAGGCAAAATCGGCCGGGTTTGATGTCAAGGTCATCAAACAGCTGATCAAGCTGCGCAAGCAGGAGCCTGCCGAGGTGGAGGAGCAGGAGACCCTGCTGGACATCTACCGCCGTGCGCTGGGCATGTAAGCAGATCACGTCTCTGACGTATGGAGAAAAGAGAGCCTTTCCCTTCTGGTTCCTGGGGCCAGAGGGGGAAGGCTTTTTTTGCGTGTCTGATGGTCAGTCGGGGAGCGTCAGATGGGTTTTGCAGGCCTGCTGGAGGACGGTGATGAAGTGATGGATGAGCGGTGGCTGCTCCCCCGTCCGTATGCCGATGGCCAGCGTGGCATGAGGGGCGGGGCGGGCGATCCTGTGGAAGGTCACGCCGCCTGTATGGAGCTGGTGGAGCGACTGGGGAACGATGGAGACCCCCAGCCCGGCAGCCACAAGTGGGATGGTCCCGGCAATCTGGGGGGCCTGTTGCCCGAGGGATGGGGTAACACCGGCGTCCCGGTAGGCCGCCAGGATGGCATCGAAGAAGCCTGGCCCCAGCTCACGGGGGAAGATGATGAGTGGTTCCGCCGCCAGGCGGCTGAGATGTATTTCCGGCAGGCTGGTGAAGGGGTGGCCTTTGGGCAGGGCGATCAATGTCGGCTCATCCAGCAGGGGGATGACCTTCACGTTGGCCTGATCTGGCACGGGAGGGCGCAGGATCGTGATGTCCATGCGGTAGGAGAGCAGGGCTTCGCAGAGGGCGGGAGTATTGCTTTCTTCCAGGGACAGGGTCACGCCCGGTGCAATTGTGCTGAACTGCCGGATGGCAAAGGGGATGCTGGGCAGCAGCGGTACGGCTCCGGCCAGCCCGATGCGGAGGTGGCCTTTCTTGCCCTGGGCCAGCCCGTGGGCATCTTCAATGAACTGGCGGCGCAGGTCGAGGATCAGCCGTGCATGGGGCAGGAGGGTCAGCCCGGCTTCTGTCAGGCTTACCCCACGAGGCTGGCGGCGAAAGAGTGACACGCCCAGAGAGCTCTCCAGGCGACGTATCTGCTGGCTGAGTGGTGGCTGTTCCATGCCCAGTTTTTCAGCCGCTTTGGTGATGTTGCCGGTTTCGGCGATGGTGACGAAATAGCGGAAATGTCGGATATCCATGACCCATATATAAAATGTATGGAGACAATGGGAACTATATATTTGTCTGAATTCATCTCCTGCCTTACAGAAAGGACCATTCACAACACAGGGGGCAATATGACTCGACCTTCAGGTGTAAAGCCAAACCGTCTTTTCCAGACATCCACGATGGCAGCTCTGCTGGACGCTGTTTACGATGGTGAAATGACGTTGGGTGAGCTGGTCCAGCATGGTGATTTCGGCCTGGGGACGTTTGATGCCCTGGATGGCGAAATGATTGTGACGGAAGGTGAGGTCCGCCAGTTCCGCTCCGAGGGGATTGCCTCCGGTACGACAGCGGACATGAAAACGCCTTTCGCCTGTGTGACCTATTTCGAGCCGGAAAAGACGGTCACCATCGACCGGCCGATGGGTAAAGAGGAGTTCGAGGAGCTTGTCGACGGGCTGATCGACAATCCCAATCTTTTCGGGGCTGTCCGTTTTACGGGTGAGTTCGAGAAGGTCGATACCCGGACCGTTTTCTGCCAGCACAAGCCCTATCCGGGGATGCTGGAAGTGGTGGCCAAGCAGCCTACCTTCAGCATGGGAGAGATTAGCGGGGTGATGCTGGGTTTCCGTACGCCGCCCTACATGCAGGGGATCAATGTGGCAGGGTATCACCTCCATGTTCTCAGCGATGACCGCAAGCATGGCGGCCATGTGACGAACTATCGTGTGAAATCCGGCAAGCTGGAAGTTGCCCGCATGTCCGATCTGGAGATTTCTCTGCCGAAGACGGAAGAATTTGCCAAGGCAGACCTTCAGCCCGCTGGCCTGCATGAGGCCATCCGCACGGCAGAGGGTGGCTGAGGGGCCGGTCGCTCTCTTCGGTCACATTATGATTACACGGCCCGTCTGGTATTTTCAGGGCGGGCATGATCAGGAAAAAACATCATGACACAGAAAAAATCTCACAAGGCCGCACAGACAGCCGCCGATCTGATCGTCCGCAATCTTGAGGCTCATGGCGTTGACCACATTGTTGGTATTCCGGGTGCCAAGATCGACCGTCTTTTCGAGGCGCTGGAAGACTCTCCCATTCGTACGATCGTTGCCCGGCATGAGCAGAATGCCGTCTTCATGGCCGGAGGTATCGGCCGCATCACGGGGCGGGCTGGTGTGGCCATTGCCACATCAGGCCCGGGTGTGTCCAATCTGGCAACGGGTCTGGCCACGGCAACGTCCGAAGGTGACCCGGTACTGACGATCGGTGGAGCTGTCGGTCGTGCCGACCTGCTGAAGCTGACCCATCAGAGCATGGATACGGTCAGCATGCTGCGCCCGGTGACGAAGTACAGCGCCGAGATCGGTGCTCCAGCGGCCACGTCGGAGGTCATCGGCAATGCGTTCCGTGCGGCTGAGAGCCCCCGGCAGGGTGGCGTGTTCGTCAGCGTACCGATGGATGTCCTGAATTCCGAGATCACGGAAGATTATCCGGTGATGGGCAACCGTAATGCCGTCAAGGCCGGTCCTGCACCGGAAGACGTCATCAAGGAGGCTGCCGCTGCCCTGAAGAAGGCCAAGAAGCCGGTCGTCCTGCTGGGCATGAAGGCCAGCAAGCCGGAGAATGCCGAGGCCATCCGTGCTTTCGTCAAGCAGACGAACCTTCCGGTTGTTGGTACCTATCAGGCTGCTGGCGCTGTTTCCAAGGATCTGGTCTCCCGTTTCGGTGGCCGTGTCGGTCTCTTCCACAACCAGTATGGTGATTACCTGCTGGATGAGGCTGATCTGGTCGTGGCCATCGGTTACAACCCGATCGAATATGATCCGTGCCTGTGGAACAGGAAATCAGCCCGCCCGATCATCAATATCGATGTTGTTCCGGCCCAGCTGGACAATGCTTTCAATCCCGAGATCGAGCTGATCGGCTCCATCGCCCTGAGCGTGCAGCACCTGACCAGGGAGACAGGCGCCCTGACATCCGGCGCTGCGCTGGACAAGATTCTGGAGGTCTATCGTGCCTCCCAGAAATCTGCCTTTGCCAAGGCCAAGAGCACCCAGCAGGGGATGCTCCATCCGCTTGAGATCATCAAGGTGATGGAAGATTTCGTGGCGCAGGACATCACGATCTGTCTGGACATGGGGTCCTTCCACATCTGGCATGCCCGTTTCCTTGAGGTCTTCCGTGCCCGCCAGATGCTGATCAGCAATGGCCAGCAGACGATGGGCGTGGCTCTTCCATGGGCCATGTCTGCCAGCATCGTGAATCCGGCCCAGAAGGTCATCTCCGTCTCCGGTGACGGCAGCTTCATGATGTCCTCCATGGACCTTGAGACCGCCGTTCGCCTGAAGAGCAACCTGATCCACATCATCTGGGTGGACCAGCACTTCAACATGGTCCGTATTCAGGAAGAGAAGAAGTACGGGCGTGATGCTGCCGTGGCCTTTGGCCCGATCGACTTTGCTGCTTTTGCCCGTTCTTTTGGCGCCAAGGGCATCAACGTCAATAGTGTGGACAGCCTGAAGGCTGCCCTGCGTGAAGGAATGGAAACGCAGGGACCGGTGGTCATCGCCGTGCCGGTTGATTATGCCGACAACCCGGCCCTGATGAACCCTCTGCCGGAGCTGAGCAAATAAGATAGCTCGCACTTCTGCTGAAGCAGAAGGGTGGATGAGGAGAGGGGCGTCATGGACGCCCCTTTTTTCTGAGGGTTATCCAATTAATTGATAATAAGTATCATTTAAAAAATTGTATTTCTTCTATTTAAATGAGATTTTTTGCAGTAGAGATTGTCAGTCACGTTTTGTTTTATTGTTGAGTTGGTGATATTTTTTTATAATCACCCATTATGAAGATAGGTTTATTCATTCCCTGTTACATGGATGCCTTCTATCCCCAGACGGGTATTGCCACGCTGGAATTGCTGGAAAAGCTGGGGCAGGAAGTTGAGTATCCCATGGACCAGACCTGTTGTGGTCAGCCCATGGCGAATTCCGGGTGCAACCGTGATGCCAAAGAGACGGAAGCTCTCTTTATCCGCAATTTCTCGAAATATGATGTGATTGTCTCTCCCTCAGGGAGTTGCGTGCATCATATCCGGGACAATTTTGATGCCATTGAGCAGACGGATGAGGTCCGGCATGTGCGCAAGAACACATATGAGCTTGTCGAGTTCATTCATGATGTTCTGAAGGTGCGTGAATTCCCGTGGGCGGAGTTCCCTCACAAGGTCGGGCTGCATAACAGCTGCGCCACATTGCGGTCCCTGCGGACGGCCAGCATGTCCGAGCTGGGCGAGCCTTTTTTCTCCAAACCCAAGACCCTTCTTTCCGCCGTGAAGGGCATTTCCTTTGCTGCACCACGACGCCCGGATGAATGTTGTGGCTTTGGTGGCACCTATTCCGTGACGGAAGAGGCCGTCTCTGCCCGCATGGGGCTGGACAAGGTGACGGATCATCATGATGCCGGTGCGGAGTATATCGTCTCTGCCGACACGTCCTGCATGATGCACCAGCAGGGCTGCGCCGAGCGCAATGGCGTGCCCATCCGCTTCATCCATATTGCTGAAATTCTGAATGGAGCGAGGGCATGAGCAATAGACCGGTCCCTCACGCCAAACTGGCGGCGGAGTTTCTGGAGGATGAGCCGCATCGTCACTTTCATGATGAACGCTTGTGGGACATGCGCCAGAAGCGTGACGAGCAGATGCACATCATGCCGGAATGGCAGGAGCTGCGGGAGCAGGCATCCCGGCTGAAGGAACATACGCTGGCCCATCTGCCCCAGTATCTGGAGCAGTTTGAGGAGAATGCCCGCCGCAATGGCATCCATGTCCACTGGGCCAGGGATGGTGCGGAACATAATCGCATCGTGGAGAAGATTCTCAAGGATCACGGCCACTCATCCATCATCAAGAGCAAGTCGATGATTACCGATGAGTGCGAGATGCGGGAGTATCTGGAGCCAAAGGGCGTCAGCGTGACGGAGACGGACCTTGGCGAACGCATCCAGCAGCTGGACAACCAGCTGCCCAGCCATGTGGTCGTTCCGGCTGTCCAGAAGCTGACAACGGATGTGGCGAAGACCTTCGCCAAATATTACAATACCGACCCGAACATTGATGACCCGCACGCTCTGGCGGAGGCGCAGCGCAATGCGGCCCGTCCGGTCCTGCTGAGTGGCGATACGGGCATGACGGGGGGCAACTTCCTTGTGGCGGAGACGGGCAGCTTTGTCGTCTGCACCAATGAGGGGAATGCGGACCTCAGTGCCAATCTGCCCAACCTGCATATTGCCACGCTGGGGATTGAACGTCTGGTCCCCCGCATGGCGGACCTTGGCGTGTTCATCCGCCTTCTGTCCCGCAGTGCGCTCGGTTCACCGATCACCCAGTACACGACCCATTTCCGCAGGCCGAAGAAGGGCGGGGAGATGCATGTCATCCTCGTGGATAATGGCCGGTCCGAACGGCTGGGGATGGATGATTTCTGGACCTCTCTGAAGTGCATCCGCTGTGGGGCCTGCATGAATACCTGCCCGGTCTATCGCCGGTCTGGTGGGCAGTCTTACGGGTCCGTCTATTCCGGGCCGATCGGGGCGATCATTGACCCGACCTTCAACGCCAGAAAATTCAGCACGCTGCCCTTCGCCTCCACGATGAATGGAAGCTGTACCAATGTCTGTCCGGTCAAGATCGACATCCACGAGCAGCTCTATAAATGGCGGCGTGTTCTGGCAGAACGGCATGAAATTCCGTTCGTCAAACGGGAGATCATGAAGATGGCGGGGCGGCTGCTGGCCCAGCCGACCATGTACCGTCTGGCCATCAGCGGGACGGAGGTTGCCCTGAAGACCATGCCCCGTTTCGTGCTGTACAATTATCTGAATCCGTGGGGCAAACATCGGGAGCTGCCTCATCCGGTGAAGGAGACATTCCACAGCTGGTACAAGAAAAACCGTCTGAACAGGACCAAGGCACAGCATGAGGAGACACAGGCATGAGTGACGAGACGATGAGTGCCCGTGATGTCATCATGCAGCGTCTGAAGGAAAAAAAGTCTCCGCAGGAAGGGGCCTATCCGCTGCCGCCTGTCGTGACATTGGGGGATCAGGATGCCAGCCCGGAACGGTTCGAGGCCAGTCTGGCCTTGATGGGCGGCAAGATGCTCTCCTTGCAGGATGGGGAAGGGGTCGAGCAGGTCATCAGGCGTGCGTTCCCGGAGATGCGCAATCTCTGCACCGCCGTACCGGAGGTGGAAGGGACGCTGCGGATTGAAGACCTGGAAACGCACGAACAGGCCGATACGGTGGATGTGATGGTCGTGCGGGCTGCTTTTGGCGTGGCGGAAACGGGTGGCGTCTTCCTGAGTGAGGTGGAGCTGAAAGACCATCTGGCCGATGTCCACCTGGCGCAGCATCTGATCGTCCTGCTCTCGAAGGATGAGCTGGTGGGCAACATGCACAATGCCTATCAGCAACGTTCCGAGTTTCGGACGGCAGGGTATGGAGTGTTGATGAGTGGCCCTTCCGCCACGGCGGACATTCAGGGCGTCCTGATCCGTGGGGCGCAGGGTGTGAGGAGCCTGTCTGTCATCTGGGCCTGACGGCTTCCGGGAACAGGATACAGAAAAGGCCGTGCGATACTATGTCGCACGGCCCTTTTTTTTCTGGATCAGAGACCTTCGTTGCGGGAGGCCGTCACGCGGTCCTGGAGATGGCGTAGCAGTTCTGGCAGGCCGTCCCGGCTGACGCCGGAAAGCAGATGAACCTCGGTACCGGAGGCGGCCTCCAGGGCGGCCTTTCGCTCCTCGATTTCTTCCGGCAGCAGGGCGTCACATTTGTTCAGGACGAGAATCTCCGGCTTGGCTGCCAGCCCCTCATCATAGGCCTTCAGTTCCTTGCGGATCAGCTTCCAGTTCTGGACGCAGTTTTCATCTGTCCCATCAACCAGATGGATCAGAACGGCACAGCGTTCCACATGGCCGAGGAAGCGGTCACCCAGACCCGTTCCTTCGCTGGCACCTTCAATGAGGCCGGGAATGTCGGCAATGACGAATTCTTCCATGGCATTGAGGCGCACGACACCAAGCTGTGGATGCAGGGTCGTGAAGGGATAATCCGCAATCTTGGGGCGGGCACGGGAGGCCACCGAGAGCAGGGTGGACTTGCCCGCATTGGGCAGGCCGACAAGCCCGACATCGGCAATCAGCTTCAGCCGGAGCCAGACCCAGCGTTCCTCCCCGGGGAAGCCCTTGTCGGCCCGGCGTGGGGCACGGTTGGTGCTGCTCTTGTAATGGGCGTTGCCCAGGCCACCATCGCCACCCTGACAGAGCAGGACGGTCTTGTTTTCCTCATCAAGGTCCGCCAGCAGGGTCTCACGGTCTTCATCGAAGATCTGCGTGCCGATGGGAACATCAATGATGACATCATCCGCTCCCGCCCCGGTCCTGTTGGAGCCAGCCCCGTTACCACCCTTGCGGGCACGGAAGTGCTGCGTATAGCGGAAGTCGATCAGCGTGTTGAGGCTCGGCACGGCACGGAAATAGATGTGGCCACCCCGGCCACCGTCACCGCCATCCGGCCCACCGAATTCGATGTATTTTTCCCGGCGGAAGGCGACAACGCCATCTCCTCCATCACCGGAGCGGACATAGATTTTGGCTTGGTCAAGAAACTTCATGGGAAGGCCGCCACAGCAAGGGGGAGGGGAAAGGGACAGGAAGAAAAAAGGTCGGCACCACTGATGGAGCCGACCCTTCTTCATGCTCTGTGCCCGTCAGGGCAGGCAGAGTGCGTTATTCGGCAGCTTCTGCCAGGGCAACGGAAACGTGTACCTTGCCACCAGCACGACGCTGGAAGCGCACGCGGCCATCAACCAGTGAGAAGAGGGTGTGGTCACGCCCCATGCCAACGTTCTCACCCGGGTGCACCTTGGTGCCACGCTGACGGATGATGATGTTGCCGGCGATGACGCTCTGGCCACCGAACTTCTTCACACCAAGACGGCGGCCCGCACTGTCGCGTCCGTTACGGCTGGAACCACCTGCTTTTTTTTGTGCCATGACTGTGTCTCCTTAGGAACGGGCGAAATTACGCAGCGTTGATTGCGGTAATGCGCAGAACGGTGACCGGCTGACGATGGCCGTTCTTGCGACGGCTGTTCTGACGGCGGCGTTTCTTGAAGATGATGACGGTCGGCAGACGGTCCTGTGCGACGACCTCGGCGGTCACGCTGGCACCCTCGACCAGAGGGGCACCGATCTTCGTGCCAGCCTCACCACCGACCATCAGAACGTCGGAGAAGGTGACTGTGCTGCCAGCCTCAGCATCCAGCTTCTCAACCTTCAGGATGGCGTCCTTGGCGACGCGGTACTGTTTCCCGCCCGTGCGGATGACTGCAAACATGCAAAACTCTCTTTATGTTACCGAAGCCTCTGGCCGTATTCCTTCCTTTCTGCGAAAGGAGGATGGCCTGCTCGCTTTTTGTCATTGGTTCAGACGGTGCCCCGCCAGCAGCGGAAAACCGTAGGAACAGAGGGGTTCTGTACTGCTTTTCTCCTGTACCGTCAATAAAAAAGCAGGATTTGTGGCGGGAAGGCGGGATGGAAGAGGGCTGCCTCTTGCCAATCCTGTAAAATCCCGCCATAACACCGGCCATCAGCTGGTGATGGTGGGCGCTGCCCCTGTTCCATTCCAGTTCCCCGGAGAGGTGCCAGAGTGGTCGATTGGGGCGGTCTCGAAAACCGTTGAGCGTGCAAGCGTTCCGAGGGTTCGAATCCCTCTCTCTCCGCCAATCACCCTTACAATACAGTTTTAATTAATATCACAAATGGCGGATTTCTGCGGATATCCTCTCATTTCGTGTTGCATCCCAACTCATCAAATTGCACTGTATCCCACTGCTCGCGTGGTATGGAGTGTGGGAATAGATGGGCCGGTTATCAGCGACCTCTGTAAAAGCCACCAAAGAGCCTGGACGCTATGGTGATGGTGATGGCCTCTATCTCGTTGTGACTCCCTCGGGGAGTAAATCCTGGGTTTGTCGCGTCCAAAAGAACGGCAAGAGGCGAGATATCGGCTTAGGCAGCGTCAAGAAGGTACCCCTGGCCCTCGCAAGAGAGCGTGCCGTTAAGACACGAATGCAGGTCGAGGTCGGAATTGACCCCGTCTCAGAGCGCCGCAAAGAGGCCGGTGTTCCCACATTTCGAGAAGCCGTCTCTCTGGTCTTCACCGAGAACAAGGCGAGCTGGAAAAACCAGAAGCACCGCGCTCAGTGGTTGTCCACGCTTGAGCGCTATGCCTTTCCTGTGATTGGTGACCTCTCCATTTCGGAGCTCGACGGGCATCATGCGCGCGATGTTGTTGCCCCTATCTGGCTGGAGAAACCAGAAACAGCGCGCCGGGTCCGTCAACGCATTGGCAGCGTCGTGGATTGGGCTATTGGAAAAGGCTACCGAACTCTTCCATTGCCGCTCGCAGCGATGGATAAATCTCTTCCCAAAATTAAATCCAAGCCCGTTCATCATGCTGCACTTCCCTATGCGGAGGTGCCGCAATTTCTGTCTTATCTCCAAGACGGTGACTCGATCGGCCGATTAGCCCTGTCGGTCTTGATCCTCACGGCGACACGCTCTGGCGAGGTCCGGGGCGCAACATGGGATGAAATTGACTTCGAGAATGCGCTCTGGACGATTCCGGCTGAGCGTATGAAGGCAGGCCGGGAGCATGTCATTCCTCTCTCTCCACCAGCACTCGCGCTATTGCGGAAAGCTGCGGCCTATAGAGAGGCGCGGAGCCCTCTGGTCTTTCCAGGACAGCGAGGAGCGAAGCCGCTGTCGGACATGACGCTGACTAAAATCTGTCGAGACGCCAAAATCGAAGCCGTCCCACATGGTTTCCGATCGTCTTTCCGCGACTGGGTCGCGGAAGAAACCACCTTTGATGGTGATATCGCTGAAATGGCCCTGGCCCATGCGATCGGAAATAAAGTTGAGGCCGCTTATCGCCGAGGAAACTTGCTCGATAAACGACGCGTGATGATGGAGGCTTGGGCCCAGTTTTGCTCGCAATCGAAATCATAAATCATTTAGGTTGATCTGGTTTTCAACTGAAATGCGCGGAATGGGCCATGATCACACCGTGGGAGAATGCCTTCACCGTTGGGGGATATTTTATAAACCCTGATCGTCCATCGGACGGAAAAAGGCGAATATTAAACTATTCGAAGTCATCTATCGTTCAGATGGCTTATATTTTCTTCGCTCGATATCTAGTTTCAATTTTCTCAGCGATATTTCTTTTAGCATCTACGCTAGCATTTGTTCTCAATGAGATATTTCATAGAACCTCTCATCAAAATATATTGTTTATTTTTATAATTTCAGCTTGTGCGTTCTTTCTTTCAATCTACGCGTGCGACCGAATTCATTTTACTCGCTTTCGCGTTCCGTTGCTCACCCTACCGGATGAAAGCTCTTTTCCCGAGTTGCGCCCCTTAATCGCAGCATTGCGATCGGGTGAATGGGAAGCAAAAACGTCGCAGGGTATCATTCCAAACTATGTTTTTCAGAACCGCTGGTGGATTTTGTTGTTCTCTGGTGCAGACTTTAATGAGCGTCGCCGCTGGATTAATTGTTACTGGCGGACGGCGTATCATGGCGATGTTTGGGTCCGACGCGTTTCGGGCTCTTTACCTTGGCCGACAGATAAGCTTGAGCAGCCTTGTGACGTGAAAAACCAGAACAACACATCGAAGACATTGGTCGAAAAAGCTGTGTGCCACAAAAAGGCTGTGGCTATCATAACAAAGCGAACCGGGCGTTGGTTTGCAGAGGTTCCAAAAGATCAGCAAGATGCCTTCATTGCAGCCTATATTGGGGAAACCCGTAAAACAGGCGATGCGGCTGAGCAGCTAAAAATTGTCCTCAGAACCGTCATGAATCTTCCAGATGCAAGGGCAAAAGACACCCTGGACGAATTGGCTGAGTATGTTCTCGCTGTACTCGAGAGTTCGAAGCAGAAAGGGACGATCGAAACGATTTGGACGACAGATAGTCGAGATCCAAAGCCTGTAGAAACGATCAAAAAGATCCTTGGGAATGGAAAATACCATTCTTACGACAAGATACGCGATCGTGCGCTTGCGACGATCCGCAATGGCTTTGTGCATAAGAATATATAAATTCCAATGCCTTACGTTTTACGCCGTATGGTTTCTGTCTTTTTTGGGTAAAAGCTCACGCATGGTGAGTCGCACGATTTAGGTTTGATCCGTTCCCCATCATTTGGAACGGATCATGATGACACAACACACGAACCTAAACCTTCTTCTCACGATTGATGATGTGCTGCGTATGACAGGCTATCGTAGCCGATCGAGCATTTATCGTCTGATGAAGCGCTCCCAAATCCCGCTGCCGATCATGGTCGGCGGAGGCCGCGTCCGATGGCGCTCCGGCGATATCGAGCACTGGCTCAAGAGCCTCCCAACCCAATCCTATCGTTAACGGCCTGAGGTAGCGCTCGCGTCGTTAAGCGCCGCGCCGCCTCAGGCCTCCCGAACATTCTCACCCTTCCACGAATTTGCGTCCTCAAACGTGAAAAGGATCTCGCATGCCCGTGTTCCTGAGTGCTTTTGCACGCCTTCAGTCCTGGCTATCGCCCGCCTCTGATCAGACCCTCTCGGTCAAAGCGCCTGCCCGTATTCTTCGGGGGGTTGGCCCCATCATTGAGAAGCTCATCACTGATGACAAAATCGGTGAGAGCTACCGTTGCGCCACGTCGCACTGGTTTCGCTATGACGTACCCCCTCTGGCCTATTATCACGGCACCACATCGACCTGCGTCATCTCTGGCCCGTTGCTGGAGCAAGGCAAAGCCTACCGCCCAACAGGCGCGATCATTGAGACACCTGGCTTCGATGTTCGCCTCCCGCCAGAAGACGCCCACGACCTGGACCAACAGATCCAGCAGGCCATCGAAAGCACGATCGTCGATTGGGTCGCAGAGTACCAAGAGCGAGAGCCTACCCCTGAGCCTCGCCATCCACCGGGTCCAACAGTCGATCTCGACGCGCTTCTTGACGACACGGCGTCAGTGTTTCATCCAGACTCATTAGAGACACGGCCTACACCCGCTAAAACACAGAAACGGCGCCGTTCGACCTCCTCATCCAAAGGAGGTCAGCGTGTCTAAACGACAACCTGTCTCTCTCCCGTTCGACCGACCCGAGACTTTGTCTCGGGCCACAGAAAGAAGAACACACCCCACGCACTGGCCTGCGGCTTGGGGCTGCGCTTTTCAGCGCGTGCGATCCGCCTACACATCCGGCGGTTCTGTTCGACACCTTGGAACGCCTAGATTTTCCGAGAGTGCGGATGGCCTACACGGGCAGGTGCAGCCATGAGCACGGTCCAGCACACCTTGCGCCTGCCGAGAGCACTTGATCAGGCTCTACGCAAGCACGCGGCGGCGCGCGAGCTGACCCCTTATGCGCTCCTACAGCTCTGCGTGCGTAGCGGACTCGCGAGCGTGATCGACGAACGCGGGCAGCCCCCGCTCCTCAACGAGATCGCGCGAGAGCTTGGAGCCCTCAGCGCCCGCGTTGTCCATATCGAGCGCCTCACAGAACGCACGCTCTATGTGGCCTGTGCAGCCTATGTCTATGCCCGCGCGGCAACTCCGGCCCGTGTCGATGACACCCAACTCAGTGATGACATCACGGCCGCTTTTCAGCGCCAGCTTTCTCATGCCGGAGACGCCTCATGAGCAATGATCTTGACCAACGCGCGCATGCCCAAGCTTTGCGCGCCCTTCGACGCGCCGAGAGCGGTGCCCGTGCCCGTCAGGGGTTCCTCATCATCTTGTTTGTAGCGCTTGTAAGCGGACTCTTAGTCGGGATCGCCACGACACCACGCGAGACGCTGCGCCTGGCAGGCCCTTTTCTCTACGCAGAGGCGCAACGCCCCGTCATGGCGATGACGGGCAAAGACGTGCCCATGCACGTGAGTATTGAAGGCAAAACCTACGACACCGGCGCGCAAGAGGTCCTGAACGAGCCTTGGCTCCGGCGGCGCATGGTTGGCCTGATGGAGCGCGTCGCAATCGGCCTGATCCTGGGTTGCGGTGCCGCAATTGCGGGTCTTTGGCTCACCAAAGACAAACGACAGCGCAAAGCCGCTGCTGAGCTGGCAGACCGCTATATCAGCGGAACGCAACTGGTCTCAGCCCAGACGCTCGCCCAGGCCACGGCCAACCCCGACGACCCTGCACCACTCTTCATCGGATCAGTGCCGATCCCGCGCGGTTTTGAAACCCGCCATTTTGAGCTGGATGGCTCGACGGGGTCCGGCAAAACCACAGCCATGCGCCAGATGCTTGATGGCATTGAAGCCCGTGGCGAGCCTGCGATTGTCTATGACATCTCCGGCAGTTTCGTCGCTCAGTATTATAACCCCGTGCGGGGCGACATCATTCTCAGCCCCTTTGACGCACGTGGGGTCTATTGGAATCTCTTCGACGAGATTCAGCATCCGGCGGATGCAGCGCGGCTGGCACGTTACCTGATCAACGAAACCGGAGACCGGGATCGGGATGTCTGGTTGGAGACGGCGCGCATCCTGGTCGCCAATATCTTGCGCCAGCTTTGGGAGGAACAACGGGGAACACCGACCGCACTGATTGAAGCGCTCCAATATATGACGAGCGAGGAACTGGGCCGATGGCTGGCCCATACCTCCTCAGCGCGCACTTTTGCCCAGGATGCAGAACGCGCCACAGCCAGCGTGCTCTTCATGCTCGCCAAGGCGGTCAATCTGCTGATGTTCCTGCGGGCTGAGCCGGAACCGGGTACGACAAGCTTCTCCTTTGCAGCGTTCTTCGGTGGCCTGGACAAGCACAAAGGCAGAACACGCGCCCCTTGGGTCTTTGTGCCGCGCAAGGAGGACTATTTTGAAGCGGTCAAACCGCTCATGGCGCTTTGGCTCGAATGCGCGGCCTCGGCGACTTTGGCGCTGCCACCTTCGAACACGCGGCGCTTGTGGTTTGTGCTCGATGAGTTCCCGGATCTTCCCCGCGTTGACAATATGACGCGTCTCTTGCCTCAAGGCCGACAGTTCGGGGCTGCGGTCATTCTGACCTTTCAGACCATCGGCCAGATGCGCAGCCGCTACGGCGAGCAAGATGCCCAGGCCATTTTGGGCAACTGCAATACGAAGCTGTTTCTTCAGCTTTCAGATACAGAAAGCCGAGAGCGCGCCTCTGCCACGATCGGCAAGGTCGAGGTTGAGATCCAAACCGTCTCGGGCGTGATGGATACCAAGACCCGCAAACCCCAGATCACCGTGAGTTCTCGGCGGGAAGTCCGGCCTGCTGTGATGGAGAGCCAGTTCCGCCTCCCTCCAGGACGCGGTTATCTGCTCTTCCCGAATGGTTTTCCGGTGGCGCAGATCACGCTCAGCACAGACCACATTGCGGCCCGTGGCGCTCCAAAAGCCGCAGCTTTTGAGGCAATCGACCCAGCCAAAACATTCTGGGGCAAAAAAGACAGACAGAATGCTGTGCGTGATGACGCCGCCCGTGAGAAAACGCCATCCAAGACGACGCAAAAACCGACATCAGCCATTCCACCCAAGCCCACGCGTGATCGGGGGCCTGTCTGATGGTGGCGACCGTCTCCGGACTGACCAATGCGGCACAAGCCAGCGCCTATTACGAGGCCGATGACTATTATTCTGAGGATGGCACTGCGCCGTCTATCTGGCTGGGAAAAGGTGCGGCTGAGCTGGGCCTCTCTGGAGAAGTCGATCAGGAGGCGTTTACACGCCTCCTTCATGGACAGATCACAAAAGATCAGCGTCTGGGCACCCAGCGCGATGGAGAATGGAGCCATCGCCCTGGGTGGGATCTCACGTTGAGTGCGCCAAAGTCCGTATCGGTCATGGCGGAAGTTGCGGGCGATCGTCGTCTCATCGAAGCCCATGAGGCAGCGGTCCAGCGCACCCTTGCCCTTGCCGAGCAGCATTTGGCGGCAACCCGCATCCGGGAGGATGGAGAAGTCCGCCGTGAGGTCACGCAGAATCTTGTGATTGCAAGTTTCCGGCACGGGACGAGCCGCGCGCTCGATCCGCAGCTCCACAGTCACAACGTCATTTTGAACATGACGCAGGGCCAAGACGGTCAATGGCGGAGCTTGGAACCACGGGCCCTTTATCAACTCCAAAAGCAGCTTGGCGCGCTTTATCGCCAGGAATTGGCGCATGAGGTGACAGAGCTGGGCTACGGGATCACCAAAGGCAAAGATTCAAGCTTTGAGATTGCCGGTCTCTCTTCTGAGAGCTTGGAGGCATTTAGCCAAAGAGCGCAGGCGATCGAGGCGCAACTGGCGGAACGTGGAAAGTCCCGTGCTCAGGCCAGTGCAGCCGAAAAACAGACGATCGCGCTGGAT
>NZ_LMYH01000020.1:0-1097 GCF_002917995.1 Parasaccharibacter apium | reverse complement strand
CGCGTAAACTGAACGCGATCCCCCACGCGAAGCTCTAGCGCTTCCTCGCGATAGACTTGAGCTTGTGCCGCTCCCCATTGTCGAGGGTGCCAGGCAAGCTCTCGCCCACGCTCATCTTGAAGCGTGAGCACATTCTTGGCCTCATCCGCCTGGATGACCCGATAGGCGCCATGCCGCGAGACGCCTTTATCGGCGTAATCCTTCGCAAAGCGCACAATATCGCCAAGCTCATAACTCTCCGCTCGTTTGGCCTCTGCTTTGGTGAGGTCTTTGGACACAAATTTCGTCGCCTTAAGAACTTCAGCTCCAAGCTGACCACGTTCAATGAGCTTGTTTCGAATGTCCTGGGTCAAAGCATCCCGTCCTTCACGTGATGGCTCAATGACCAGCGTTTTCTGCCGTTCCTCGGGGCTGAGAGCGGCATAATCCTCGGCAATCTGCGCAAAACGGCCCTCACGATCAGCAATTGCCACGACACGTCCGCCGCCGCGATCCAGGGCCTCCAAGGCCTTCTTGGCATTCCCCTCTAAACTGGCTTCGACCGCCGCCTTCGTATGCTCATTGGTTTGACGCAGGATGCTCGTCAGCCTGGCCGTCTCCATGCCCGCCTCTTGAAGCTGCTCAAAGGCCGCTCCGGCCTCAATGGAGCCAAGCTGTTTGATATCTCCCACCAAGAGCACCCGCGCCCGATGGCTCTGCGCTGTGCTCAAGAGCTTCGCCATGTCTTTGGCTGAAACAAGAGACGCCTCATCGACAATCCAGAGCTGAGGCTGGGAGCTAGGGCGTCCTGGCGCCAGAAGATGCCGCGCCAAGGTATCGGCTCGACTGTCGAGCGCATCTCCCAGCACCTGCGCGGCTGAGGCGGTCGGGGCCAGGGCTGTGACGCGATAGCCTTGCGCTTCCGCACTCTTTGCAACCGTTGCCAAGACCGTCGATGTCTTGGCAGTGCCTGCGTAGCCTTGGAGTCCAACGATCTGATTGTTGCTCGTGAGGATCTGAGTGGTCGCGGCCCGCTGCTCTTCATTCCAGGTATGCCCTTTGAGGGCTGAGCGCTGCTCGACTTCAGCCACGGCTTTGCCAGCCTCAAGGGGTGAGAG